>JACCZN010000141.1 GCA_013695915.1 Rubrobacter sp. | reverse complement strand
GCGTACAGGTCCAGGACCGCGCCGCCGTCGAAGAACTGCCCCAGGGAGTTGAAGAGGCTCTCCCGGACCCGGTCCGCCGTCGGGCGCACGCCCTCAGGGACGGGCGCGAGCCGGATGCTGCGGGCCGTGCCGGCGATGATCCTCATGCCCGCATCTTACAGCTCCCGGAGCCCTCGTTCCTCTACTCCCGGAACAGCCACTCCACGTCCGCGCCGAGTAGCTCCCGGACCTCACGCCTCAAGGGGCGGTGCGCGGGACTCCGGAGCCGGGGGTCTCCGGCGACCAGATCGAACGCCTCCCTCCGCGCCTCCACCAACACCTCTATATCCCGGAGCAGCTTGGCGACCTTGAGGTCCGGTATGCCACTCTGGCGGGCCCCGAACAGCGTCCCCTCGCCCCGGATGGCGAGGTCCACCTCCGAGAGCTTGAAGCCGTCCTGGTGCTCGCACAGGGCCTCCAGCCGCTCGCGGGAGTCCTCCGTCTTCGGGTCGGCCACGAGGAAGCACTTCGGCGGGTGTAGCCCCCGGCAGACCCGCCCGCGGAGCTGGTGGAGCTGCGAGAGCCCGAACCGCTCGGCCCCCTCGATGACGATGGCGCTCGCGTTTGGCACGTCCACCCCGACCTCCACGACGGTCGTCGCCACGAGAACCTCTATCTCCCCGGCACGGAAGGCTCCCATGACCTCGCGCTTCTCCTGCGCCGCCATCCGCCCGTGCAGGAGACCGACCCGCCGGTCGGGGTAGACCTCTCCGGAGAGCTCCTCGTGGAGCTCCTCCGCCGCCCGGACGTCTTCGAGAGCCTCGGACTCCTCGACGAGCGGGCAGATCACGTACGCCTGCCGGCCCGCCGCGAGCTCCTCCCGCACGGCCTCGTAGGCTCCCTCCCTCTCCGACGCAGCCACCATCTCCGTCTCCACGGGCTGCCTCCCCGGGGGAAGCTCGTCTATCACCGAGACCTCGAGGTCCCCGTACAGGGTCAGGGAGAGCGTCCTGGGTATCGGGGTCGCGGTCATGACCAGCGTGTCCGGCGTAACGCCCTTCTCCTTGAAGACCGTCCGCTGGCCGACCCCGAACCGGTGCTGCTCGTCCACCACCACGAGCGCGAGGTCCCTGAACTCCACGCCCTTCTGTATGAGCGCGTGGGTACCGACCACGACGTGCGCCTCGCCGCCCTTCACCGCTTCCAGGGCCTCACGCCGCTCCGCCGCGGTCTGGGAGCCGGTGAGGAGCACCACGTTTACCGGGAGCTCCGCGAGGGCGCCGGAGATGGAGAGGTAGTGCTGCTCGGCCAGCACCTCCGTGGGGGCCATGAGAGCCCCCTGACCACCGGCCTCCACCACCGACAGGAGCGCCGCCACGGCCACGACGGTCTTGCCGCTCCCCACGTCGCCCTGCACAAGCCGCCGCATCGGCCGCTCGGAGCGCAGGTCGGCGAGGGTCTCTTCTATGACCCGCTCCTGCGCCCCGGTGAGCCCGAAGGGCAGGCCCTTTACGTACGGGTTCAGGAGGCCGCCGTCGCCGCGATGGCTCCGCCCGGTCTCCGAGGCCTCCACCCGCGCCTTGCGGGCTGCGAGCCCCGTCTGCAACACGAAGAGCTCGTGGAAGATCAGTCGCCGCATCGCCCGGTTCAGGTGTCCGCGGCTGGTGGGGAAATGCACCTCGTGGACGGCGTCGTGCAGGCTCGGCAGCCCCTGGCGGGCTACCACCTCCGCCGGCAGCGGGTCCAGGAGGCGGCCCACCTCGTCGAGCGCCCGGTGTATGAGCGTCCGGAGCCTGCGGGCGTTTATGCCGCTGTTCGAGGGGTATACAGGCACGAACCGGCCCGCGTGGGCGTTGTCGCCATCGGTCTCCGGGTCGTCCACTATCTCCACGCTCCGGGCGGCGAGCTGTATCCCGTACCGGCGCTGAACCTCCCCGGAGACCAGCACCCTCGTGTCCGGGACGAGCTGGTTGGCGAGCCAGCCCCGGCCCCAGACCACGGCCGGAATGTACCCCGTGCCATCGTAGAGCTGCACGGAGAGGCCCGGCGCCCGGCCCCGCACGGGACGCCCGACACCCCGGAGACCGACCACCCTCCCGACAACGGTGGCCTTCTCCCCGACGCGCAGCTCCGCGATGGTCTTTACGTTGGAGAGGTCCTCGTGGCGGGCCGGGTAGTGGGATACGAGGTCCGCCAGGGAGCCCACGCCGAGCTCCCCGAGCGCCGCCGCCACCTTCGGCCCCACGCCGGGGAGCTCCGTAACGGGCCGGGTCCGCAGGTCCGGCAGGACGGTTCGCTCCAGGGAGGGCCGGGCGGGCGGAGCCCCGGGGGCTCCCCTAGAGGTGGGCCACGCCATACGCTCCCGGACCGACGTGGGAGCCGATGACCCCCCCTATCTCGGCTATGAACCGCTCCCGGCCGCCGGAGACCTCGGCGAGCTCCGCGACCGCCTCCGGGGCATCCACGTGCCCCAGAGAGACCGCCCGCCCCGCCTCCACCGCAGGACGGAGCTGTTCTACAAGCGCGGCCACCTGCCGTTTGCGGCCCCGGGCCCGTTTGTGGGGTACGATCCCCCCGTCCTCCAGGGTGAGGACCGGCCGGACGTCGAGGGCCGTGCCGAGCAGGCGTTGCGCCCGACCAATACGGCCGCCCTTCTGCAGGTACTCTAGCGTGCTCACCGCAAAGAACGCCCGGCAGCGCCCGATCGCGGCCTCCGCCGCCTGCAACACCTCCCTGAAGTCCCCGCCCCCGTCAAGCACCTCCAGAGCCTCCAGGAGGATAAGGCCCGAGCCCATCTCGGCCGACTTCATGTCCCGGACCTCGACCGGACGGTCCACCATCCCGGCCGCCGCGACGGCCGACTCGTGGGTGCCGCTGATCTTCCTGGAGGTGGTCAGCACGAGTATGTCGTCGTAGGCGGCGAGCCCCTCGTACGCCTCAACGAAGGCCCCCGCAGAGGGCTGGGAGGTCTTCGGGAAGACGCTGGAGTCCTTGAGCTTCTGGTAGAACTCCTCGTTGGACATATCTACCTTGTCCACGAAGCTCTCCGTGCCGAAGTGGAAGGTCAGCGGGACCATCCGCACGTCTTGCCGCTCCCGGACCCCGGCGGGCAGGCTGGTCATCGAGTCGGTGACTATGGCGACGGTCACTCGGCCACCATCTGTAGCGGGTAGAGCGGCTGCCCGCCGTCGCGGACCTCGACCTCCACGTCCCCGTCGAGCTCCCGGATACCGGCGGCTATCTCCTCCGCGGCCCCGGCATCCAGCTCCTCGCCTCGCAACAGGGTCACGATATCCGCTCCCTCCTCCAGTATCTCCCGCGCGAGCGCGAGCGCCGCCGCTCCCGTCCCACCCTCCACAGCCCGGAGCTCGCCGTCCAGGAGGCCTATAAAGGCACCCTCCGGTATCTCCCGGCCGTCCACCGTGGAGGGGCGCACGGCGCGGGTAACCTCGGCGCACCGCAGGCTGCCCCAGATCTCCCGCATCTCCTCCGCCACTTCTTCGGGCTCTCCCTCGGGGTCGAAGCCGACGAGCGCCGCGAGACCGCCGGCGATGCTCGTGGTCGCCACCACGTAGACCTCGGCCTCGACCAGCTCGCCGACTCCCTCCGCCGTGGGCACTATGTTCTTGTTGTTGGGCAGGAGGACCACGCTACGGGCGCCGGTCCTCTCCACCGCCCGGGCGAAGTCGGCCGCGCTCGGGTTCGCGCCCTGACCGCCCTCGACGACCACCGCCCCCGCGGACTCGAACATCTCCCGGCTCCCGGCGCCCCGGCTCGCCGCCACGACCCCTACGCGGGCGGCCGGAGCCCCGGCGGCTCCCTCACCGGCCAGCGACTCGTTCCTGGCCCGGGTCTGGGCCTCCATGTCGTCCACCTTGACGCCGCAGAGCCTCCCGTACCCGCCCGCGTAGGAGAGGGCCTCGCCGGGGTCCTGGGTGTGGAGGTGGACCTTGACGAGGTCCTCGTCCGGTATCACGAGCACGCTCCGCCCGATGTTGTGTATGTGGTCCCCGAACTCCTCCGCATCGCCCCGGAAACCTTCCACGACGAACTCCGTGCAGTACCCCCACATCTCCTCCGGGGAGTGGGAAATGTTCCCGAGCTTCGGGACGGCCGTCTCCCCGGTATCCACCTCCACCTCCTTGCCGGTGATGCAAGAGTAGAGCCCGTCCAGGATGACCGCGACGCCGAGCCCTCCGGCGTCCACCACCCCGGCCTCGCGCAGCACCCCGAGCATCTCCGGCGTGCGCCGGACGGAGGCGTGCGCCTCGCGGGCCGCAGCCTTTATCACGCCGGGCAGGTCCACCGTCTCGTCCGCCAGGGCCTCGCGGGCCGCGCGCGCGGCGTCCTTGACCACCGTGAGCATCGTGCCCTCCACCGGCTGGCGCAGCGAGGAGTACGCCCTCTCGCGGGCGCCTTCCAGGGCCGCCGCGAAGGCCTCGGCGCTCAGCGAGGCCCTCTTTGCGAGGACTTCGCAGGCGCCCCGGATCATCTGCGAGAGGATCACGCCGGAGTTGCCGCGGGCGCCCATGAGCGCCGCCCGGGACCCGGCGCGGCTGGCGGCCTCCGGGGTCTCGTAGCTCTCGTTGGAGGTCTCCCTGAGGACGGACTCCAGGGTGAGCAGCATGTTGGTGCCCGTGTCGCCGTCCGGCACCGGGTAGACGTTCAGGGAGTCTATCTTCGAGACCTGCGACTTCAGCGCGGCGTGCGCGGCGGCCACGAAGATCGCCGTCCTTATAGACATTGTCCCTCGCTCTTCACGCCGCTCCCTGTCTCGACACCCCTACCGGAACCGCCCGCCCCGGGCCGGTCCTTTCGACGTGTAAGTCTGGTACAATCTCCGCCCGATGGCCCGGTCCGCGCGGCCGCGATGCAGTTTGCAGCCGCGGTGTGCGGGAGTGGGCTCCCCGAATACGTCCGGTATCCTAGCACAGGAGAAGTCCTATGGCTAAAGTCTGCTATTCCTGCGGCAAGCACCCGAGCTACGGCAACAACCGCAGCCACTCCCTGCGCGCGACCCGCCGCCGCTGGAACCCGAACCTCCAGAAGATCCGCATTCAGGACGGGGCCAACGTGCGCCGCGAGTGGGTCTGCACGTCGTGCCTGAAGGCGTTCAAGGTCCAGAAGGCGGCCGTGACCCAGGGACCGGGAGCTTAACCCCCGGTCCGCTGCCGCGGCGGCACGGCCGTGTGCCCGCCCGCGGCAACTCCACGCTCCGCACCCGGTATCCCGTCGAGGAGCGAGGCCATCTCTATAGCCGCCACGGCGGCTTCGAAGCCCTTGTTACCGGCCTTTGTGCCGGCGCGCTCTACGGCCTGCTCTATGGTCTCGGTGGTCAGGACACCGAAGATGACCGGCATCCCGGTCTCCAGCGCCACGGACGACACGCCGCTCGCAACCCCTCCGGCTACGTACTCGAAGTGGGGAGTAGCGCCCCGTATCACGACCCCGAGGCATATGACCCCATCGTAACGCCCGGAGAGCGCGAGCCGCCGGGCGACGGGCGGTATCTCGTAGCAGCCCGGGACCCAGGCCACGTCCACCCTCTCTTGGTCCCCGCCGTGGCGCCTTATGGCCTCCAGGGCGCCATCCAGTAGCGGGCGGACTATGAAGTCGTTGAACCGCGAGGCGACTATGGCGAAGGACTTCCCCGTTGCAACGAGGTTGCCTTCGAAGTGGTTTGCCCCTCCGGGGCCCTGAGCTCCCTGCACGGCCGCCCCCTAGAACCTCTCGAAGACGTTGTTCATCTTGTCGCGCTTGGTCTTGAGGTAGCGCTCGTTCTCCTTGTTCGGCGGCATCTCGATCCCCACCCGCTCCGTGATCTCCAGGCCGAAGCCCTGGAGGCCGACGACCTTGGTGAGGTTGTTGGTCAGAAAGCGGATGTTGGCGAGGCCGAGGTCCTTCAGGATCTGGGCTCCGATGCCGTAGTCCCGGAGGTCCGGGGAGAGACCTAGCTCCTGGTTGGCCTCCACGGTGTCGAGGCCTTCGTCCTGTAGCTGGTAGGCCTTGAGCTTGTTCAGGAGCCCTATCCCCCGCCCCTCCTGCTGCATGTAGATTATGACGCCCTCGCCCTCGTCGGCGATGCGGGCCATCGCGGACTCTAGCTGCTGGCCGCAGTCGCACCGCAGAGAGTGTAGCGCGTCGCCCGTGAGGCACGCGGAGTGCAACCGTACCAGCACGTCGTCCTTGCCCTCGGGCTCGCCCATTATCAGGGCCAGGTGCGTCAGGTCGTCGACGTCGTTCTGATAGGCCCGGGCGCGGAAGTCCCCGTAGGGCGTGGGCAGACGGGTCTCGACGGCGAACTCCACCTGGTTCTCGTGGCTGCGGCGGTACTCTATGATCTGGGCCACAGTCACCATCTTTACGTCGTGCTCGCGGGAGAACTTCTCGAGGTCCGGCACCCGGGCCATGGTGCCGTCGTCGTTCATGATCTCGCAGATAACCCCGGCCGGCTTAAGACCCGCGAGCCGGGAGAGGTCCACGGCGGACTCCGTCTGTCCGGCGCGCTGCAGGACGCCGCCGGGGTCGGCCCTCAGGGGGAAGATGTGCCCGGGCATGACGAGGTCGTCGGGGGTCGTGGCCTCGTTTACCGCCACGCGGCACGTGTGCGCCCGGTCGGCGGCCGAGATGCCGGTCGAGACGCCGTAGCGCGCCTCGATGGAGGCCGTGAAAGCCGTGCCCATGCGGGCGGCGTTGTGGGTGACCATCTGTGGTATCTCCAGCCAGTCGAGCATCTCCCCGGACATGGGAAGGCAGATCAGGCCCTTCCCGTAGGTAGCCATGAAGTTGATGTCGTCGGCGGTGACGAGCTCGGCGGCCATGGTGAGGTCGCCCTCGTTCTCCCGGTCCTCGTCGTCGCAGACGATGACCATCTTGCCCCGCCGGATGTCTTCCAGGATCTCCTCTATCGGGCTAAACGGCATCCTGTGCTCTCCTCTCGAAATCTCTGCTCTTGTCGAACCGTGGCTCCAGGAGCCGCTCTACGTACTTGCCTATGACGTCCGCCTCCAGGTTGACCCGGCTCCCCACGCCGAGCCCCCGGAGGTTGGTGGCCTCGCGGGTCTGGGGCAGTATGGAGACGGTGAACGACCCCTCCCCGACGGCGACCACGGTGAGGCTTATGCCCTCCACACAGGCGCTGCCCTTCTCCACGGTGTACCGGAGCACCGCGTCCGGGGCGGAGAACTCCCAGACCTCCGCGTCGCCCTCCGGCCTCACGCCGAGCACCTCGCCGACGCCGTCGACGTGGCCCTGCACGATGTGCCCCCCGAACCGCTCCCCGGCGGCCAGCGCCCTTTCGAGGTTCACGAGGCTCCCCTCCGAGAGGTCCCCGAGGGAGGTCCGCCGCAGGGTCTCCGGCATGGCGTAGAAGGCCAGCTCGTCGCTCGCGGAGACCTCGTGGACGGTCAGGCAGACCCCGTTCACCGAGACGGAGTCGCCGACCTCCGTACCGGAGCGCGCGGCTGACGCCGAGACCACCAGGCGCGACATACCGCCGCTCTCCAGCCGCCGGACGCGGCCCACCTCTTCAACCAGACCGGTGAACATACTCCTCCTCGGGACACGGCGCCTCCCTGGGGTACAGGGTCAGGGAGACGTCCTCTTCAAGACGCTCTACGGATTCAACGCAGAAGCCGGATGCGTCCGACACGTGCGCCGCCTTGAGAGCCCCGACGGCGGGCACCCCCTCCGAGCCCAGCATCTTGGGCGCATAGAAGAGCGTCAGCTTGTCCACGAGCCCTCCGGCAACGAACCGACCGGCGGTCTCCCCGCCGCCCTCGACGAGCACGCCGCGCAACCCCCGCCGCCCGAGCTCGTCCAGGACGAATCCGAGGTCGAGGCCCTCGCCGTCGCGGGGCGCCGGGAAGACCTCTACCCCCCTCTCCCGGAGCTCTCCCTCCCGCCCGCCGAGCGCCTCCTCGCGGGCGAAGACCGCCACCGGGGCCTCGCGAGCGGAGAGCGCCAGCCGGCTCCCCGCGCTCAGCGTCAGCCGGGGGTCCAGGACGACGCGGGTCACGGCCGAGGCTTCGTACAGGCCCCGAGCGGTCAGCAGCGGGTCGTCGGTCCTGGCGGTCCGGGCACCAATGAGAACAGCCCCGGCCTCCGCGCGGAGCTCGTGCGCTCGTGTCCGGGCGGCCTCACCGGTCACCCACTTGCTGTCTCCACCGGAGGCGGCGATCCTGCCGTCCAGCGTCATCGCGAGCTTCAGGTGCACGAACGGCCGGCCCGTGCTCATCAGGTGGAAGAACTGCTCGTTCTGCCGGGCGAAGACCGCATCCTCCACGACCGTTACCTCGACGCCCGCGTCCCGGAGTATCTCCACGCTCCTGCCGCGCATCCGGGGGTCGGGGTCGAGGTGTCCTATCACGACGGATGAGACGCCGGAGCTCACGATGGCGTCCGTGCAAGGGGGGGTGCGCCCGTGGTGGTTGCAGGGCTCGAGGGTCGCGTAGAGGGTAGCCCCGCGCGCGGCCCCGCCGCACGCTTCCAGGGCCATGACCTCTGCGTGGCGGCCCCCGGCGCGGGCGTGCCAGCCCTCACCGATCACCTTGCCATCCCGGGCGACTACGACGCCGACCAGGGGGTTTGGCGCCGTGGTATAGCGTCCGCGCTCCGCAAGCTCGCGGGCGCGGTCCATGGGGTCCCGTGCCAAATCTTCCTTTCTCCCATCCGGACTGTTACCGTCGGCACCGGACTACGGCTCCGGGCTCTCGCGGCCCGAGCGTTCACCGGCTCAACCCCAGGGACCAACCAGGGGCTCGCGGGCTCCCCGGAGGATTCAGCCTCCGGGCTCACCGCCGGTGCGGGAATTTCACCCGCCCCCGAAAGTTACGAACGCTAAGCTACCACACCCCAGTCCGGCGGACAAGGAACGCCGTATCTATGGGGAAAACGTGTGAACGCTACTACTTTATCTCGCCCGCCGCGCGGCGCCCGGCGTCGAGTATCTTGCGCATCTCGGTCTCGGGGTCGCCCTCGAAGACCGCGGAGCCCGCGACGAGCACCCGGGCACCGGCCTCTACCATGACCGGCGCGGTCCCGGCGTTGATGCCGCCGTCCACCTGTATGGGGAGGTCGGTCATCTCGCGCAGCCGCCGGACCTTCTCGGCCATCTCGGGTATGAACTCCTGGCCGCCGAAGCCGGGGTTCACGCTCATGACGTTCACGTAGTCTATGTAGGGCAGCGCCCACTCGATGGTCTCGGGCGGGGTGGTGGGGTTCAGGGCTACGCCGGCCTCGCAGCCTCCGGACCGTATCATGGCCAGGGTGCGGTGCAGGTGGCGCACGACCTCCGGCTGCACGGAGATGCTCGCTACCCCGGCCTCGACGAAAGAGGGGATGAGGTTGTCCGGGTCCAGTATCTGGAGGTGGGCGTCTACCGGGAGGGGGGTCTCGGGTACCAGCGAGGCGGCGACCAGGGGGCCAATGGTAAGGTTCGGGACGAACTGGTTGTCCATGACGTCGAAGTGGACGAGCTCCGCGCCACCGGCCTCGGCCCACTTTACCTCCTCCGCCAAACGGGCGAAGTTCGCCGCCAGGATAGAGGGCGCTCCCACGACCCGCCCGTCAAGCTCCGCGAAGAATCCCAAGGACTGCGCCTCCCGTTCTGGTATCACCAACTCCCGGACGCCGACATTCTACAGGAGCTCTCGATACGGTCCCGGGGGCTACTTGCGAGGGGAGATCAGGGCCCGCAGCGACCGGGTCGCGGAGGCGATGATGCGGGAGACTTTCCGCTGGGGCAGGCCGAGCTTGCGCCCGATCTCGGTCTGCGAGAGGTCCTTGTAGAAGAAGAGGTAGACGACCTTGCGCTGGAGCTCCGTCAGGGAGTCCAGGGACTGCTCGAGGAGGATACGGTCCTCGACGGGCAGGGAGAAGGCCTCGTACTGGAGGCTCTTTATGGCCGAGAGGTCCGGCTCCTCCTCGCCCCCGCCGTCCAGCGAGGAGACGTTCGTGTCCAGGAAGAGCTTCATTAGCTCTACTATGCCCTCCGGTGTGACGTTCACGTCTCTGGCGAGCTCTTCGGGGAGCGGCGGGCGGCCTAGCTCTCCGGTGAGCCTCAATGTGGCCTCGGAGACCTGCGAGTACAGGCTCCGGGCCCACCGGGGCCGCTTTACCAGGCCGGTGTCCCGGAAGTGGTGGCGCAACTCGCCGTCGATCATGGAGTAGGCGTAGGAGCTGAACTTTGCCGCCGAGCCGGTCTTGTAGCCGTTCACGGCTTTTATGAGGCCGACGTAACCCACCTGCAGCAGGTCCTCGTAGGGCTCGCCCGAGGTGCTGGAGTACCGCCGGACGATGTGGTTCAGGATCCTGCCGTGCAGCGAGAACACCCGCTCCAGGGCCCGCCGGTCCTCCTTCTCGCGGTAGGCCTCTATGAGACGCACGACCCGGGCGTTGTCCTGCCCCTCCTCCGCGGAGGCCGTCCGTGGGCCGTACCGGGCCACCCTCAGCTCCACAGTCTCCCGGGGACCCTGTCCGGAGGTTCGCAGACCTCTCCGAACCTCCCACCCGGAGCCTCAACAAAGGACATCATGCAAGGTTATCGGAACACCCCGGCTAAACCTTTAGCCCTCCGGGAGCGGGTATGACCGTAGAGAGGCCCTCTTACAGAGGCCTAACGGCCGTCTGTATCCTCCTCGTCCTCTTCGTCCTCGGGGTCGTACTCCTCGAGCTCCTCCTCGGGGTCGACCGGGTTCACGGCCCGCGCGATAAAGATGCTGACCTCGTAGAGGAGTATCAGCGGCACGGCCAGCAGTACCAGGCTGAACGGGTCCGCGGGGGTTATAAGCGCGGCCGCTACGAGGTTGACCATGAGGGCGTGGCGGCGGTACTTGCGGAGGGCCGGGGCGTTTATGATACCGAGCTTGGCCCCCACGTAGGTCGCCGCCGGGACCTCGAAAGCCACGCCGAAGGCCAGGAGAAAGCGCGTAACGAAGGCGAGATAGGTGTCGGCGGTTATGATCTGCTCGAACCGGTCACCACCCCATCCTATAAGGAAGTCCATCGCCAGCGGCATCACCAGGTAGTACCCGAAGGCCGCTCCGCCGAGAAAGAGGAGCGAGGAGAGCGCGGTCAGCGTGTAGGTGAAGAGCCGTCCACCAGTACCGACGGCTGGAGCTATAAACGACCAACCCTGGTAGATGGCCCACGGGAGCGTGATCATGAGGCCCACGTAGAGCGTAATCTTCACGTCCGTGATGATGGGAGCGGTGACGCTCGTGAAGTAGAGCTCACCTCCGAGCACGTCCGCAGGGGCAAGAAGCCACTCGAAGACCTGTGCCCGGAAGAACCAGGCGACGATGGCCACCAGGATAAAAGCTATGGCGACCTTGATGATCCGGGACCGGAGCTCGTCCAGATGCTCGACGAGGCTCATCTGCAACTCGTCCCGCGGACCGCTGGCTATGGTAGACCTCAGGCGCTGGGCCATGTTCGCTCCATCCTCGTAAAGACCTCTCAGGTAACTCTCCGCCGGTAACCTACCGGGCCCCTGCCGGGCTTCCGGGGTCTCTCACGGCTCATCGCGAGGGAACCTTGTATCCCACGCTGTCGGCGGTCCATCTGCTGTATTGAACCATCTCCCGCGGCTACGTTCCCGGACGGACCAGAGATCACTCGGCGGCTACCGGCAGCCCGCTAGGAGTCGGGTCTTCTGGGTAGCTCACTGCCGGACTCATCGAGGGCGTCGGGCGCCTGCATCTTCTCCCGCTGGACGTAGGCCGCCTTGCCGACGACGTGCGCCGCGACCGGGGTGGTAAGTACCAGGAAGATCCCGATAAGCACCACGCGCAGGATGATGGCCGGGTCACCGGTCATCGCGGAGGCCGCCAGAAGAGATATGACGCCCAGGAAGACCGCCTTGCTCGCCGCGTGCAGGCGAGTGTAGACATCCGGCATCCGGATCATGCCGTAGACCCCGATGGTTATGACGAAGACGCCGAGGATGACGAGCGCATCGGCCAGCCAGGGCAGGACGGCTTCGAGCTCCACTAGAAGATCTTCCTCTCACCGTGGTACCGGGCAGCCGCGACGGTGGCTATAAACGCCAGGAGCGAGAGCACGAGCGCCGCGTCCAGGTAGTAGGGGCTCTGGAAGGAGTCCGTGAACAGTACCAGCAGCGCGACCAGCACCAACGTCAGGGTGTCGAGCGCGAGTATGCGCTCGGCCGTTACCTTTAAACGGACCACCGCTACAACGCTAACCACGAGCAGGACCGTGGTCCAACCCGCCGCTATGTAGAAGACTATCTCGTGCAAGTCCACCTTTCTCTTCGCTACTCACTAACGCCCATCTCGCGCACCACGCCACGGGAGACACCGCCGCAACACCCGGGGTTCCCGACATCCTATCTTATTCGTCCTTCGCCAGCACCCTCCGAGATGCCTCATCCGGACCCGGGACGCCACCTACTCCAACACGGCAACCGGCCTTCGGTCGCCAGCGTGTACAGCCTCACAACCTGTCATCTGATCGCCTGAGTAGTATAAACGAGTATTGGACGCCAACCGAGCAACCAGTGCTAGTGCGGCTACACTGTATCGCTCCTAGTATCAGTTGGAAACCGGAAAGAAGGTGTTTGCAGACTCCATGAGAGCGCCGCTGCGTCATGAAAGGCGTGAACTAACCTCGCGCAAGATAGTGGTTCTGGCAGTCCCGCGGCTGGCGCTGTTCGCCCTGCTCTGGCTGGTGCTAACCGAGAGCGACCCGGAAGGGTGGTATATCGGCGTGCTCTTCGTAGTGGCGGGGACGCTCGGGAGCATAGTGTTGAGGCCGGACTACAGATGGCGTCTGACGCTGGGCGGCTCGGCGCGTTTCGCACCGTTCTTTCTGCGAGAGTCGTTGTTTGGGGGCACGGATGTGGCCGTGCGGGCGATGCGCCCCAGCATGCCCCTCGAACCGGAGCTCGTGGAGTACAGGAGCCGCCTCTCAGAGAGCGGCCCGCGCATCTTCATGACAAGCGTAATAAGCTTGCTGCCCGGCACCCTGAGCGCAGAGTTGGAGGACCGCAACCTGCGGATACACTCGCTCGTGGGAGCTCGGCAGGCCATAGAGAACGTGCAGTATCTGGAGGTCCGGGTAGCAGACCTGTTCGGCGTAGAACTAGACCGAAACGGGGGGACCAGAGAAGAGGAGCCGGAAAATGCCTGAACTATATCTCGGGGTCGCTACCTTTCTCCTGCTGAATATCATGGTCGGTTTGATCCGAATCCTGCGCGGTCCCACCCCGCCGGATCGGATGCTCACCGCGCAACTCTTCGGCACGACGGGGGTAGCAATTCTTCTACTGCTGGCGAGTGCCCTCTCTCTGCCAGCCCTGACCGACGTGGCACTCGTCCTCGCCCTGCTGGGGGCCGTGGCGACGGTAGCCTTCGTGCTGCGAGCCTGGCACAAGCCGGACCTCGACGGAGAGGAAGAGTAGTGGCCTCCGTGCTCGGGTGGGCCTCTGCGGCGCTGGTTCTGGTAGGGGCCTTTTTCTTTCTGGCGGGCACTGTCGGACTCCTACGCTTCCCGGACGTCTACAATCGACTGCACGCTCTTACCAAGGCAGACAACGTGGGGCTGGGTTTCGTGGTCCTGGGGCTCATACTTCAGGCTGGTTCGCTGCTCTCGGCGTTCAAGATCCTCCTTATCTGGCTGCTGGTACTGGCCTCGGGCGCAACAGCGGCGCATCTGGTGGCAACGGCGGCCCTGCGCGGCGGCATAAAGCCCTGGAAGCACCGGTAACCGTGCTCAGCCTCTTCTTCGACGCCGTGCTTGCTCTCGCCCTGCCACTCCTGGCTTGGCGCGTACTCACTACCCGGGATCTCTATCGCGCCGTGATCCTCTTTATCGCCTTCGGGCTCCTGGTGGCTCTCTCCTGGGCGCGGCTGGATGCCCCGGACATAGCCCTCGCCGAGGCAGCTATTGGCGCGGGCCTGACCGGCGCACTGTTCCTCAACACCGTCGGCGGCCTGGTTGGAAGGAAACGTTCCCCTTCCCGGGAGAGCGACGAGAGCCGGGAGGTTGCCGAGAGACGGGAGGCCATCCAGAGTTCGCCTGGGGAGCCGGTGGACGAGGTGATGCGCCCCTGGTGGGTACGCTTGGCGCTTACGGTGCCGATCCTGGCCCTGGGGCTCGCACTCGGGTGGGCAGTAGTCTCGTTTCCGGAGCCCGCGATCGACCTGGCCCAGCAGGCGAGCGACAACCTGGAGGCCAGCGGCGTGGACCACGGCGTGACCGCAGTCCTGCTCAACTTCCGCAGCTACGACACCCTGCTGGAGATCGGGGTGCTCCTGCTGGCCGTGGTGGCGGTGTGGTCGCTCGATCTGGGACGCGTCCGGGGCGGTCAAGCCGCTCTAAGCAAGGGCCTGCCCGTGCTACACGGGCTGGTGCGCCTGCTAACCCCGATAATGATCATCGTCGGCGGCTACCTGCTGTGGGCCGGGGCCAAGCAGCCCGGCGGGGCATTTCAGGCGGGGGCCGTGCTGGGCGCTCTCGGGGTCCTGCTGGTGCTCTCGGGCCTCGTCCGCCCCCCGCTGAGCGACGGGAGTGGCCTGAGGATCGGTCTCGCCGTGGGCTTTGCGGTGTTCCTTGGGATAGGCACTGCGGTCATGCTGGCGACGGGCGAGCTGTTGAACTACCCGCCGGCATCGACCTACGGCCTGATCATCATCATAGAGTTGTTCCTGACCGTCTCCATCGCCCTCACTCTGGCGGCGCTCTTCGTTACTGCCCCGCCGCGAAAGGAGCAGGGCTCCAAAGAGCACTCCGAAGAGAAAGGGGAAGAGTCTTGAGCCCTGTAACCTTCTACCTGCTCTCCAGCGTGGGTATCTTCGTGGTCTGTCTCTACGGGCTGATCGTCCACGCGCACCTGATCCGCAAGATACTCGCCCTGAACATGATGGGCAGCGCCGTGTTCCTGCTGCTGACGGGAGTAGCGAGGCGTGGCGAGCTGACGGACCCCGTACCGCACGCGATGGTCCTTACAGGCATCGTCGTGGCCGTAAGCGCCACCGCCTTCGCCCTCGCCGTGGCCCGCCGACTCTACGAGGAGTGCGGCCGGGCGTACCTGCCCGAAGAGGACCCGGAAGACCTCTCAGAAGAGCGGGAAGGCTAGAGAATAGTTGGGACTGATCGGTTCCAACTGGCTTGTCGTGCCCATCGTACTTCCTCTGGCGACGGCCACCCTGGCGATGCTAGTAGGGAGGCGCTCCGCACCGTACCTGGGCCTCCTTACGGCCTCCGGCATCCTCCTCTCGGTGGCAGCGATAGGCCTCACGGTCTTGGAAGAGGGTACCATTCGCTACCAACTCGGAGGTTGGGAAGCTCCACTGGGCATAAACCTATATGCCGACGGCCTCGCCGTATTCATGTTGCTGATGACGGCCATAGTCGGGGCGGCGGTAAGCGCGTACGCTGTCGGCTACTTTACCAGCCGCCAGGACGAGTCCGGGAGGGTAGCCGGGGACAGCGGGGACCGGTCCGGCTCATTCTGGGTATTGTGGATGTTCCTGTGGGCCTCCCTGAACGGTCTCTTCCTCTCCGCCGACGCCTTCAACCTGTACGTGACGCTCGAGATAATGGGCCTCTCCGCGGCCGGGCTGGTCACCCTGGAGCGCCGGCAGTCGGCTCTCTCCTCCGGTATGCGCTACCTGTTCGTCACCCTGCTGGGTTCCCTGGCGTACCTGATGGGCGTGGCGCTACTGTACGGCGCCCTTGGCGCACTGGACCTCGCCACCCTCGGCGAGCTGATGTATCCCGGAGCCGCCACCTGGTCGGCCTTGGCCCTTATCACCCTGGGTATGGCGCTCAAGACCGGACTTTTTCCCCTGCACTTCTGGATGCCGGCGGCGTACTCCAACGCGATCTCCCCGGCGAGCGCCCTGCTGGCCGGGCTGGTCGGAAAAGCCTCGTTCTACCTGTTGCTGAGGCTGTGGTTCGACGTGTTCGACGGTGGCCTGGGCCCGGGCCCGGGACAGGTGCTCGGGTTACTCGGGGCGGCGGCCATAGTGTGGGGTGCGGTAATGGCCGTCAGGCAGCGCAGGCTCAAGAGGCTCCTGGCGTACTCCTCGGTCTCCCAGATCGGCTACCTGTTCGTGCTGTTCTCCCTGGCCACAACGGCTAGCTGGGGGTTCGACGCCTGGAGCGGCGGCGTCTATCATGCCTTCTCCCACGCCTGTGCCAAGGCCGCGATGTTCATGTCCGCCGGAGCCATCGTGCGCTCCGTGGGCCACGACGACCTCGACAGAATGCAGGGCGTCGGCCAGCAGATGCCCCTAGCCGTAGCAGGGTTCGCCTTGGGAGGTGTTACCCTGATGGGCCTGCCCCCGACCGGCGGCTTTACAGCCAAGTGGCTCCTGGTGAGCGCCTCTCTGGAGAGCGGGCAGTGGTGGATAGCGGTGGTGCTCTTGGCGGGAGGAGTACTGGCGGCCCTGTACGTGCTGCGCTTTCTGAACCCGGCGCTGATACAGGTCAAAGTCGGCCCGGTGGCGCGTCCCGCAACGCAGAACCTGGAGGTCACGGCTTTCGTGCTCGCCTTCGGATCTTTTTTCCTTGCCCTGCTCTCCGCCCCGCTATTGGCGCTCCTGCGTATCGGCACGCCATTCGCCAGCGTACTCCTCGTAGGGACACCATGAGGAGTACGCGATGAGTTTTGCCGAGCTTCTGCCGCTCTTGGTCATCCTGAGCTCCGCGCTGGCAAGCTTCGTCATCTTCTTCCTGCGCGACGATCGCAGCCGCCTGCGCACCAGCATCTACCTCGGGGGCGAGATCGTAAAGCTCGGGCTCGTTCTAGTGATGCTGCAGGGTATCTATGTCGGCGCGCAGTACGAGCTACGGGTCCCGCTGCTGCCCGACATAGACTTCCTGCTCCAGGCCAACGAGCTCGCCATGCTCTTCCTTATACTCTCGGCCGGGCTGTGGCTGCTGACGACACTCTACTCCATCGGTTACCTGAGACACGCTCCCAATCGCGCCCGCTTCTTCGGATTCTTCGGTCTCTCGGTCAGCGCTACCGCCGGTATCGCGCTGTCGGGGAACCTGTTCACCTTCTTTATCTTCTATGAGCTGCTAACGCTCGTTACCTACCCTCTGGTGGTCCACCGCGAGACCCCGGCCGCAATGCGGATCGGCCGCCAGTACCTCGTCTACACCCTTGGTGGCGGGGTGGTGCTGCTGGCCGGTATCGTCAGCCTGCAACTAGTGGCGGGGAGCCTGGAGTTCGTGGCCGGAGGAACGCTCACCGGAGACGAGGCGAGCCCTGCGATCCTGATCGCCATCTTCGCCCTGCTCATCGGAGGTCTTGGGGTCAAGAATGCCTTCGTACCGCTGCACAGCTGGCTTCCGGCGGCCATGATAGCCCCCACCCCGGTAAGCGCACTGTTGCACGGTGTAGCCGTGGTAAAGGCCGGGGCATTCGGCATCGTGCGGGTAATACACGAGATCTACGGCATAGAGCTGGCGGCCGAGCTGGGCGTAACGCTGCCCGTGGCCATCCTGGCCTCCTTTACGATCATCTACGGCTCCATAAAGGCGATCTCCCAGGACGAGCTCAAGAAGCGGCTCGCCTACTCCACCGTCAGCCAGGTCTCCTTTATAGCCCTGGGGGTCTCTCTGGTGGGCTACCTGGATACCGTGGGCGGGGTGGCTCATCTGGTCCACCAGGGCATTATGAAGGTCACGCTCTTTTTCTGCGCGGGCGTGATCGCGGAGACCATCGGAGTCAAGTACGTCAGCAAGATGGGAGGCGTGGGCAGGAGAATGCCCTGGACTATGGGGGCGTTCGCCCTGGGCTCGCTGGGCATGATCGGGGTACCGCCGATGGCCGGCTTCGTCAGCAAGTGGTACCTGGGCGTCGGGGCCATAGAGGCGGGCCAGCCGTGGGTCATCGCGGTCCTGGTAACGAGCACGGTGCTGAACACGGTGTACTTCCTGCCGGTTCTCTACGTCTCGTTCTTCGGGAAGCCCACGGGTGAGTGGCAGGAAGAACGGCCGCACACTCGCTTCGAGGCCGACTGGCTACTACTCTTCCCCACCCTGGCGGTGGCCGGCTTGGTCTTCCTGATCGGCCTGTTCGCGGGCTGGGAGCTGAGCCCCCTGGGGTGGGCGGAACTGATAGCGTCTCGACAATGGGAGGGACAGTTTGGGAACTAGGAGACGCCCGTGAACCTCGAGGGCCTGCTCTCCGTGCTCTGGCCGGCTGCTCTGGTGCTGCCGCTCCTGCTGGCGGCCGGGATGACTTACAAAGGGACCCGCGCCCTCTCGATAGCGCTCACACCCCTTTCGCCACTCCCGGCTCTCGGGCTGGCGGTCTTCGGCGAGGACGCCGGGGTGGATCTGCCGTACATCCTGATCGGCATGAGCCTCGGGCTCACCGATGCAACGCGGGTCTTCCTGCTGTTCACGGCGCTCCTGTGGACCATAGCCGCGGTCTACGCCCGAGGCTACATGGCCAACGACTACCGCCAACCCCGCTTCTTCGCTTTTTTCCTTATCACCATGACCGGAAACCTGGGCCTGATAATGAGCCGGGACCTAGCAAGCTTCTACCTATTCTTCAGCCTGATGAGCTTCTTCGCCTACGGCATGGTCGTCCACGAAGCGACAGAGAAGGCCCGGAAGGCCGCGCATGTATACCTGATCATGACGATTCTGGCGGAGGCTTGCCTGCTACCGGCCGTACTTATCACGGCCGGCGTTACCGGCACAATCGACCTGGGCGCCGTACCGGCGGGTCTCGCAGGCTCCGAAGCCCGCGACACTGTCGTCCTCCTCGCGACGCTCGGCTTCGGCGTAAAGGCCGGTGCCTTCACACTACACCTCTGGCTGCCGCTGGCCCATCCGGCCGCGCCCACGCCGGCGAGCGCGGTCCTTAGCGGGACCATGATCAAAGCCGGCCTGTTGGGCTGGATGCTCCTCATCCCGGCAGGCGAGGTGCCGATGCCATTCTGGGGAGTACTGTTCATGGCGGCCGGGTTGGTCGCGGCCTTCTACGGCGTGCTCGTCGGCCTCACCCAGGGCCAGCCGAAGACAATCCTCGCCTACTCCAGCATAAGCCAGATGGGTTTCATGACCGCGGTTCTTGGGGCCGCGATCGCCGTCCCCGAAGCATGGCCGGTGGCTCTGTTCGCCATCCCGATCTATGCCGCCCATCACGCCCTGATAAAGGGCGCGCTCTTCCTGGGCGTCGGTGTGGCGGAGAGGACAGAGGAGAGTCGGCACCGTTTCCAGCGTCTGCTCGTGATCGGCGGGCTCGTGCTCGCGGCGCTCGCGCTGGCCGGCGCGCCCCTGACCAGCGGCGCGGCAGCGAAAGATTATCTCAAGGGCATAACGGACCTGGCACCCCTCCCGTGGGACAACGTACTATACAGTGGGTTGGACCTCGCGGCAGTCGGCTCCACCTTGATAATGGCCCGTTTTCTGTTCGCCGTCTGGCCGCCCGCTGGCGGTCAAGAGCAGAGACCTCCCGCCCTGCTCTTCGTGCCCTGGCTCGTCTCGGTCGGTGGCGTGGCTGCCTTGGTCCTGTTCCTTCCCGAGACCCTCGCCGAGCTCCCCGGCCTACTCCTGACCTTTGAGGCGCTGTGGCCACTCGCGGCGGGCGTGCTACTGGTCACGGTGGCCTGGTATCTGGACCGCCGGTTCGGTGGCAAGCCTCGGGAGAGGCTCGTACCAGCGGTGCCGGAGGGAGACCTGCTCATCCCGGTGACCCGCTCGCTCTCCCTAGTCAGACGGGGCTGGAAGTCCCACGCCGCCCCCTCCCTGGAGCGGTCGGTGAAGTTCGTCACCGACCAGGGCGAGGCCTACGCCAGCGAGCTGGTAAAGATCCGCACCGCCGCCGACAGGCTGGAGTCCTGGGCACAGGTGTGGATCGTGGCCGGCGCTCTGGCCCTGATGCTGGTTCTGACGGTGCTGGCCCTCTCGGTTCTGGTCTAGTGCTACAGTTGTAGTTATGAGAGAGGTTTGGCATCATGTACCTACTCGAGTCCGGGAGGTCGTGATGTCGGAGACGATGGACCAACAGACGGTGCGCTTGTGGGCCGCGGAGTTGGATGCGCTGCACAAGCGTATCGCCCCGCGCTTTTGCCGGGCTGAGGCTCGAAGTCGAGTACGCGCTTACCTACACGGGTTGCTTGGCCCTACCGAGCGCAAGAACGGCTGGCAGCTAGCGGAACAGGCGGGTGAGACTACGCCCTATGGTGTTCAGCACCTTCTTGGGCGGGCGAGCTGGGACGCCGATGAGGTTCGTGATGATCTCAGGGAGTACGTGGTCGAACATCTGGGCGATCGAGAGGCCGTTCTTATCGTCGACGAGACGGGCTTTTTGAAGAAAGGCGAGGGCTCGGCTGGGGTAAAGCCACAGTACTCGGGCACGGCGGGCAAGGTGGAGAACTGCCAGGTAGGGGTCTTTGTGTGCTACGCCACGGAGCATGGACAGGCCTTCATAGACCGCGAGCTCTACCTGCCCGAGGAGTGGGCGGAGGATACCCAGCGCAGGAGAAGTGTTGGAGTGCCGGATGAGGTCCCTTTTGCGAGCAAGCCCCGGTTGGCCAGGGACATGCTCCAAAGGGCGCTACAGGCTGGAGTAGAGCTCTCCTGGGTGGTAGCCGACTCTGTCTACGGCGATGCCAGGCACACCGTAGGGATGTTCCTTGAAGAGCGCGAGCAACCCCACGTGCTAGCCGTCTCGGGCAAGGCTCACGTATGGGCTGGCTTTCGCCAGCACCGGGTCGGAGACATCCTTGAACAGTTGCGGGAAGGGACACTACTCTACGAGGGAGGTGAAGGCTGGCAGCGTCTGTCGGCCGGGTCCGGCTCGAAGGGAGAGAGGCTCTACGACTGGATCCGGCTAGGGCTCAGTCGCCCCTTGCAGGAAGGCTTCAGGCGGTGGCTACTGATCCGCCGTGACACCGAAGATCCAGAGGATCTCACCGCCTACATCGTCTTCGCCCCCGAGGGTACGACCCTACAGCAGTTGGCGAAGGTCGCCGGTAGCCGTTGGCCGGTAGAAGCTGCCTTCGAGGCGGCAAAGTCCCAGACCGGCTTGGACGAGTATGAGGTCCGTAGCTGGCACGGCTGGTACCGTCACATAACCCTCTCGCTCTTTACTCATGCCTTACTCGCAGCCATTGGAGCCTCCGGCCAAGACATTGAATATTCAAAGGAGCCGCCAGAAAAGGGGGGTCAAAAGGAGCAGAGATTATCCACTCTGGCGGAGTTCAAGAGAGGGCGTGGGCTCTGTTACCGCTGACGGTACCCGAGGTGCGTCGACTGTTGTGGAGACTGGTGTTGGAAAGGCTTGCGCCAGCCGAGAAAGTACTTTCGTGGTCAAGATGGCGTCGCCAACATCAGGCACAGGCCAGGTATCATCACTACAAACGGCGCGGGTCCTTCCCGGATGATCTACAACTGTAGTA
>JACCZN010000099.1 GCA_013695915.1 Rubrobacter sp. | reverse complement strand
TTGTCCTCGAAGCCGGGCTCGGGTACGGGGACGCCCCACAATATGTCGCGTGTTATCGGTCGCTTCTCTAGACCGGCCCCGATCATGCCGAGGACGAAGTTCCTGACCGAGTCGCGCCAGTGGTCCTGCCTGCCGACCCACTCCGTAAGGCGGTCGGAGAACTTCGGCAGGTCGAGGTACAGGTGCGTCGTCTCGCGTACCTCGACGGGTCCGCCGGTGATCTTGGAGTGCGGGTCTATGAGCTCGTACGCCTCGTACCAGGACCCGCAGTTGTCGCACTGGTCTCCCCGGGCTTCCTTGTAGCCGCACACGGGACACGTACCCTCGACGTAGCGGTCCGGCAGGAAGCGGCCCTCGGCCGGGCTGTACATCTGGAGGCTCGCGTCCTCGGTTATGTAGCCGCCCTCCTTGAGCTTGCGGTAGAAGAGCTGGGTGTTCCCGGCGTGCAGGGGGGTCGAGGTCCGGGAGAAGTTGTCGAAGCTGATGCCGAACCGAGCGAAGGTATCCCTCATGTGAGCCCACCAGTAGTCCACGACCTCGCTGGGGTCCTTGCCCTCGCGCTCGGCGGTGAGGGTTATGGGGACGCCGTGCTCGTCGGTGCCGCAGATGTAGATCACATCCTCGCCCCGGCCCCGGAGGTAGCGCACGAAGATGTCCGCCGGGAGGTAGGCTCCGACTATCTGGCCGACGTGCAGCGGGCCGTTGGCGTAGGGCAACGCTGAGGTGACCAGGTACCGCTCTCTCTTCTCGCTCATATGTAGAGCATAGCACTCCCCGGACCCGGCGGACTACGCCCGGCGCTGTGCTAGGATACCGGCCCTGATGTCTGCTGCCGGGCCTCCGCGACAAGGTTGCGAACTACGCTCTACGGAGCGGTCGTGAGGGTCGTCTTCGGCAGGCTCTCGCCGGAGGCCCTACAGCCCCGGAAGGCTCACGGAGGAGACGCGGGCTACGACCTCTCCGCCGTGGAGGAGGCGAGCCTACCGCCGGGGGGGCGGGCCGTGGTGGGGACCGGCATCTCGGTCGCCGTGCCGGAGGGCTACGCCGGGCTCGTGCTCCCGAGGAGCGGGCTAGCCGCGCGGCACGGGGTCTCTCTGGTGAACGCGCCGGGCCTCATAGACTCCGGCTACCGGGGGGAGATCCGGGTTCCCCTCGTAAACCACGACCGGGAGACGGCGTTCGAGGTCGAGCCCGGCATGAGGATCGCCCAGCTACTCTTCGTGCGAGCGGCGGAGGCCGTGTTCGTCGAGGACAAGTTGCCCCCCGGAAAGGACGAGCGGGGAGAGGGAGGGTTCGGCTCCAGCGGGACCTCCTCCGACAGAGAGCCCCGCTAGAGCGGAGGATACCGAGAGGCCCCGGCGGCTCCCGGGGCTCTGGAGTTGCTAAACTGCCGGGCGCGTTGAATGCCGTTACGCACGCCGTCTTCGGGGTCGCGGCTCTCTCCGGGGCCTCTCTGTGGCTCGGGGCAGAGCCGCCGGTCTACGCCTACCCGGCGGCGGTGGTGGCGGCGTGGGCGCCGGACCTCGACAACCCGCGCAGCAAGCTCGGCAACGGCCTCAGCCGCCTGGAGAGCCCGGTGCTGAACGCGGTCACGCGCCCCGTGAGTTGGGCTCTGCGGCTGGTCTCGTTCGTGCTCTTCAGGACGGTCGGGCACCGGACGCTGACCCACTCCCTCCCCGGGCTGGGCCTCTTCGCGCTCGTGGCCTACGCGCTCCTGGGGGGGTACCCGGACCTCTTCGTGGCCCTGGTAGCCGGATACGCCTCGCACCTCCTGGCCGACGGGTTGAACGTCCGGGGCGTCCCGCTTCTGTGGCCGGTGGGCGGTACCTTCCGGTTCCTGCCGGGCGGCGTGCGGTCCGGGGGTGCTGTGGAGGTGTGCGTGGCGCTCGCGGGGCTTGCGCTCACGGGGTGCTTTCTCTACCTGCTGCACCCGGCGGTGCGGGGTTTCCTAGGTGGTCCCCTCCAGCCACTCTAGGGCCTTGCGGCTCCTGGGGTGCGTCGGCCGGCCGCGGTTCCTGTTGTGGTCGCGGGTGCTCCGGAGGATGCGGGCCGTGGCCGCGTGGAGGTCCCTGTGGGCCAGCTCGCGCAGGCCCTCGATGCCGGGGTAGTCGCGGCCGGGCTCTATCTTGTCCGCCACGTAGAGGAGCAGGGAGAGGTCGTCCATCCCCGGCTCCCCGGTGGTGTGGGCCCGCACCGCCCCGAGCACCGCCTCTTCCTCCACGCCGAGCTCCCGGCGGGCGAGGCCGGCCGCCACCGGGCCGTGCAGGAGCACCGGCCGGTCGCGCTCGAAGTCGTCCACGGGCAGGTGCCACCGCTCCGCGGTCCGGAGGAGGTCCTGCTGGCTCATCTCCCGGGCGGCGTCGTGCAGGAGGCCCGCGAGGCGGGCTCTGTGCGGGTCCGTGCCGTGGGCTTCGGCGAGGCTTACGGCGGTCTCCGCTACCCGGAGGGTGTGGCCGTAACGCTTCTCCGAGAGCCGCGAGTGGGCTAACCCGTCGGCGGCTTCGAGGAGATCGGGGACTCTCATGAGAGGGATTGTAGAATAGGGAGATGACTAGTGAAGGGGTGGATCGCGTGAGCCGGAGAGACCTTATACAGAGCGCCGAGATCATCACCATCGGCACCGAGATGCTGCTCGGCGACCTCGTGGACACCAACACGGCCTGGATGAGCAGCCGCCTGGCGGCGCTCGGGGTCGGCATCTACCGGCACACCACCGTCGGGGACAACCGCGAGCGCGTGATCGGAGCCCTGAGAGAGGCCGCCTCCCGCTCGGACCTCGTGCTCACCACCGGCGGCCTCGGCCCGACCTCCGACGACCTCACCAACGAGTGCCTGGCGATACTCGCCGGGCGGAAGATGGGCGAGCGGTCCGAGGCTCGCGAGCACGTGGACGAGATGTTCGCCCGCTTCGGCAGGAAGCCCACCCCCTCGAACTACAAGCAGGCCCTCTTCCCGGAGGGGGCGGAGCTGATACCGAACCCCCGCGGGACGGCGATGGGCGCGCTCCTCGATGTGGAGGGGACGCTCTTCGCCACCTTCCCCGGCGTGCCCGTGGAGATGCGGGGCATGTTCGAGGAGACGCTCGAGCCCCTCGTAAGGGAGCGGACGGAGGGTTCCATCGTCTCGCGTACGCTGCACTTCACCGGTATAGGAGAGTCGGCCCTGGCGGAGCAGGTCCAGGAGTTCCTGGACGCCACGGACCCCACGGTCGCCCCCCTCGCCGGACAGGGCAAGGTTCGCCTGCGCATAACGACCCGCGGCGACGACCCCGAGGACGCCCGCAAGAAGATAGAGCCCGTCGCAGACGAGATACTCTCCCGCATCGGCAAGTACTACTTCGGCGAGGACGAGGAGACTCTGGAGAGCGCCGTCGGCCGGCTCCTCGAGGAGCGGGGCGAGACCCTCTCCCTCGCCGAGAGCTGCACCGGCGGGCTCCTAGCCAAGCGCCTGACCGACCGTGCGGGCTCCTCGGCGTACTTCTCGGAGAGCGTGATCTCCTACTCCAACGACGCCAAACACCGCCTCCTCGGGGTGCCGGAGAAGCTCCTGGCGGAGTACGGCGCCGTCTCGGAGGAGGTCGCCCGCGCCATGGCCGAGGGCGTCCGCGGGGTCTCCGGCGCGGACTACGGCCTCTCCATCACCGGGGTCGCGGGCCCGGACGGCGGGACGGAGGAGAAGCCCGTGGGCCTCGTCTGGCTCGGTCTGGCGGACGCCGGGGGCACGTACTCCAGGAAGCTCGACCTCACCGCCTGGGAGGCCTCCCGAGAGGCGATCCGGGAGCGCAGCGCGAACCTGGCCTTCGACTTCCTGCGGAGGCACCTCGACACCGAGGTCCCCTCGGGAGGTTAGCCGGATGCCCGGCCGGGTGGTGTCCGGCCGGGCCTGCGACGGTGGATCAGACTTTCGTGTCGAGCAACTCGCCGAGGTGACGGTCGATCTGGGGCATGTACGTGGGCGCGACCCCGAACAGGCCGAGGTGGCCCAGGACGTCCTCGACGACGCGCAACTCGCTGTCCGGGATGAGCGCCTGTTCGGCCTTGCAGTCGCGGGGCGGGAAGAACATGTCCTCGTCGACCGGCATGACGAAGGTCTTCGCGGTGATCCGCCCGAGCGCGGCGGCGAGGTCGCCGCCGGTGTGCCGGGCGACGTCGCCGCGCTGCCACTTCCACGCCATGGCTAGCAGGTCGTTGGGGTCCATCACCGTGAAGTAGGGCTCCAGGAACCCGGTCAGGAACGCCTCCCTGGAGTCGAACTCCAGCGCGCGCCACACCTCCTGCTTCCAGAACTCCGTTGAGAAGCCCATGATCGCCCAGATGTGGGCGTGCCGCTTCAGGCCGTCCTCCACGTCGGCGTTGGAGGCGTACTCCCCGCCGTTGAAGCCGGGGTCGGATCGGATCTGCTCCTTGAGCGCCTCGCCGTAGAGGAAGTCGTGCGGGGTGTTCTGCGCCGTGCCCGCGATGGGCGCGGCGCGCTCGACCTTCTCCGGGAACCGCACCGCCCACTCGTAGGTCTGCTGCGCCCCCATCGAGCCGCCGACGACGAGGACGAGCTTCTCGACGCCGAAGTGCTCCCGAAGCAGCCGCTCCTGGGCGACCACGTCGTCGCCGATCCGTACCTTCGGGAACTTCGACATGGCGAGGTCGGCATTGGAGCCGTCGGCGTTGTGCGGCGAGGTGGAGAGGCCGCTGCCGATCTGGTTGATCGCGACGATGAAGTACCGCTCGGGGTTCAGCGCGTGATCCGGCCCTACGTAGACTTCGCGCCAGATCTGGTGCGTGCCGGAGAACCAGGTCGTGATCAGGATCGCGTTGTCTTTGGCTTCGTTCAGCTCGCCCCACGTGGTCACGGCGAGCTGGCAGTCCGGGATCGAGCCTCCCTCCTCGAGGTCGAGGCGGCCGATGCTGATCACGTCGTAGTCGCCGTGGAACTCGGGGGAGTAGTACGGGTTCTCGATCATTTATGTATCCCTTTCGAGTCGGGTATGAGTACGCCGCGCCCGCTCAACTGGAGAAGACGAAACCCTCGTAGTCGTTCGCCGCGACCTGGTCGCAGTGCTGCCGGTAGTTCCCGACGCCGCCAAGGTAGGGCATGAACACCCGCGGTTTGCCGGGGATGTTGGCGCCCATGTACCAGGTGGCGGTCTGGGGGAGCAGCGTGGAGTGGGCCACCTCCTGGGTATGGGCCACCCACTCGTCCTCGGCCTGCTGTGCCGCCTCGATCACCTCGGCCCCGCGCTCGCGCATGTCGGAGATGATCCTCGATACGAACTCCACGTGCTGCTCGATTGAGACCGGCATGTTGGAGAGCACCGACGGGCTCTGCGGCCCGGTGATGGTGAACATGTTCGGGAAGTCCGCGCTGGTCAGCCCGAGGTAGGTCGCCGGTCCTTCGGCCCACTTGTCGCGCAGCAGCCGCCCGCCGCGCCCCCGGTCGCGCAGCAGCCGCCCGCCGCGCCCCCGGATGTTTATGTTGTTGAGCGGGCCGGTCATGGCGTCGAACCCGGTGGCGAACACGAGGACGTCGAACTCGTACTCCCCGCCGTCCCCGGTGCGCAGACCCGTAGGGGTGATCTCCTGGATCGGGTCCGACTTCACGTCTACCAGGGTTACGTTGTCGCGGTTGAAGGCCTCGTAGTAGTTGGTCTCCAGAGGCACGCGCTTGGTCCCGAACGGGTGGTCGCGCGGGGTCAGCTTCTCGGCGGTCTCGGGGTCGTCGACCCGCTCCTGGATCTTGCGCCGCATGTACTCGGAGACGGTGTCGTTGGCTTCCCTGGTGAAGAAGATGTCCATGTAGTTGCCCAGCCACAGGGCGAACCCGCCCTCGTCCCAGTGGGCCTGGTACTTGCGCTCGCGCTCCTCTGGGGGGTCCTCGAGGGCGCCGTGGTCCTCGAACCACAGCTCGAACCCGAAGTACGACTGACGGATACGGTCCCAGATCCCGTCGTAGTCGGCCTTGCGCTGCTGCTGCACCTCGGGGTCCACGGGGCCGTTGCGGGCTGGGATGGCGTAGTTCGCGGTGCGCTGGAAGACGGTTAGGTGCTCGGCCTCCCGGGCAATCAGCGGGATGGCCTGGATCGCGGTCGCCCCCGTTCCGATGACGCCGACCCGTTTGCCGCTAAAATCTACGCCCTCGTGCGGCCACTGGCCGGTATGGTAGCGTTCTCCGGCGAAGGTGTCGCGCCCGGCTATGTCCGGCAGGTTAGCCGAGGACAGAGCTCCCACGGCGGCGATGAAGAACTGCGCCGTCATCTCCTCACCGGAGTCCGTGCGGATCGTCCACCGCTTCGTGTCCTCGTCGTAGCTCGCGTCCACCACCTGCGTGGAGAACCGGATGTCGCGGTTCAGGTCGAACTGTTCGGCCACGTGCTGGAGATAGCCCCGCATCTCGCGCTGCTCGGGGTATTTCTCGGTCCAGTCCCACTCCTGCCGGAGATCCTCCGAGAACGAGTAGCAGTAGATGTAGCTGGGCGAATCACTCCGAGCGCCCGGGTAGCGGTTCCAGTACCACGTCCCGCCGACGCCGTCGCCCGTCTCCAACACCCGCGCCGAGAGCCCGAGGTAGTCGCGCAGGCTGTGGAGCATGTACAGCCCCGAGAACCCGGCGCCGACGATGACCGCGCCGAAGTCGGTGGCCGGCTCCGCGCCGGTTTCCTGACGGTTCTGTTGCGTGCTGGACATAACTTCCTCCTGATCGTGGTTCAGAGCGCACTACATCTACGCTGCACTCCCGCCAGGACCAGCCGTCTTCGAGCCGCGACCGCCTGGTCTGGTTCTGGTGGGAAACCTCAGCTACTCGTGGCGTGAGGCAACTGCTCGCCTGCCCTTCGCGTCATTTGCCGGACCTTTCCCCTTGTCCGCCAAGTGCCAACATCACCAACCCAAGTGAGGATCGTAACGTGCTCTGAAGTGGTCGTCAACTACGCGGGCACGACGTATTTCGATCTCCGGTAGCTCGGGGCGCAGGTTGGCTCTTGCCGGATAGGGGAGGTGGTAGTACACTCTCGAATGTTGAAGCACGCGAAAGGAGGTGATCCAGATAGACGCAGCGAGTAGTAGTAGCAGCAGGTATCTTCTGGGAGAGGTGGCTCTGGCCTAGGGCCCACCGAAAACCCTGGCGGGATACTCTAGGTTACCTCTATCCGCCCTCCCTCAAGTTGAAGGCGGACGTGCATAACTAGATACCTGCTCAGACTCAAAAGGGTACGCAAGGCCCCCCGGTGCTATCTAGCCGGGGGGCCTTTTCGTGCGTTCCGGACCTCCCACCGGTCCTAGACGGGGCTTGGCAGCACCTCGAGGCCGCTGAGGATTATCACGAGCACGGCGAACGAGTTGAAGGTGGCGTGGGCCACGAACGGCGGCAGGAGGCTCCCCGTCCGGCGGTAGAGTTCGCAGAGGACTATCGCCAGCACGAAGAGCGCGGGCAGTATGACGGGCGAGAAGTGCAGGAGGGCGAAGACGACCGAGGAGATGAGGGCCGCGAAGACGAACGCGGCAATGCCCGGGGCGCTCCTGAGGCCGCCGGAGCCCTCTTCACCGTTTCTCCTCTGCGAGAGGCGGTTGGCCAGCCGGTAGAGGCCGCCGAAGATTGCGCCGCGGAAGACCAGCTCCTCGACGGCGGGGCCGAAGATCACGATGGCGAAGATGGCCGCCGGTATCGCTATCTGCGGGCTCTCCTGTATCCAGCCCTGGACGCTCTGCATCAGGGGCTCCTGGGCGGTGTTCTCCGTGGGGTAGCCGAAGCGGTCGAGTACCACGGTGCTCGCGAGGTTGATTATTACGCTCATTATGAGGGCCGCTATGCCGACGACGAACCCGAGGGCGCTGCCCATCAGGATGCCGCCCCGGGGCTTCGAGAGCCCGAGAGGGGTGAGCGAGAAGCCTGCCTTCTTGCCGAGGGCCCGGGCTACTATGACCCCGATCCAGAATATACCGACCGTGGCGACCAGGAACACGACGTTCTGGAGCACCACGAGCAGTAGCAGGGTCTGCGGTTCTTCAGGCATCCTCACCTTTCAGGTAGACGTCACCCGCGGGCCAGCCCTCCCGGGCGTCGCGGACGAGCCGGTCCTTCGTCCAGGCCGGCAACAGCTCTATCTCCTCAAGTTCCCCGAACCCTACCCAGCGCAGCTCCCGGAGCGTGGGCTCGGAGCCCGGCTCGACCTCCGGGTCCTCCCCGAGCCGGGCCTCCACATTGGAGGTCGGCCGGACCCGCGCCGTGACGTCCACGGTGTGACGCCCCTCCCGCAGGAACTCGCTGACGTAGAGGACCTCCGCGAACGCCGCCGGGAGCCCGGCCTCTTCCATTACCTCGCGCTCGGCGCACCCGGGGATGGTCTCTCCGGGCTCCAGGCGGCCGCCGGGGAGCACCCAGTAGGGCGCCCGGTCCGGCTTCTGGTGGCGCACGAGGAGGAGCGTACCGGCACGCTCGACCACGGCACCAACCCGGATGCCGAAGTCCATGCCGCTCTGTTGGCGCCGCTTGCCCATGAGAGCAGAGTATACATTCCGTCCGGTCTCTCTCTGGTAGCCGTTCTCTCTATAACGCGCCGGTCTCCGCGCTCGCCGTCCCCCGTCCGGCGCGGAGGGTTGCCACCCTCTCCTCGAGCTCCTCGCAGGAGCGGCGCACGAGCCGGAGACCCTCATCTTCCGGGATGGGTCCCGCGAGGTGAGCGAGCTCCCCGAGCAGCTCGGTCTCGGGGTTCGTGTAGCCGCCGTCCGCCGTTGTGAAGCCTTCGAAGGCGGGTACTCCGTCCCCGGCGAACTCTACTACGGAGTCCAGGTAGGAGACCATCTGCGGGCTGTCGAGGCACCGGGCCGCCGCCTCGCGGAAGAGGTGGCCCCGCAGGTACGCGAAGCCCGGCACGAGGAGCCGGTCCCCGTCCACCGAGAGGACGCCGACCTCCTCTGAAGGCTCCACGGTCAGGCCGTCGCGCCGGAGCCGGTCCACGGCCCGCTTTACCAGGGAGACCACGGCGAGCACCGTGTCCGGGAGGTTGCTGTCTATGCTGCGAAGCTCCACGGTGCTCCCGCTCTCGCCGTGGGAGTTCAGGCGCACGGGGTTCCACGCGGCCTTGAGGAGGTATCCCTTCTCCCGGGGGAAGAGCCCTGGGTCCACGCCCGCCCGGGTCACGGCTGCGAGCCAGGCCTCGTAGCGGGTGAACTGCTGCCGGGCGAGCTCTCCGGCGGTGGAGGCGTAGGGGAGCAGGTCCCCGAGGAGGGGCAGGTCGGCGTAGAGGCCGTGGGGTGCAAGCTCCCTGTCGCCCCGGTAGTGGGCCGTGCGGGCCGCGAGGCCGTCGGCCACGCCCTGGTAGAAGGGACAGGAGCGCGTGAGCGCCACGAGCGCCGGGTCCAGGGCCGTTGCGAGGTTGTAGACGTTCAGGAGCTCCTCCAGAGCAGCGGGCGGGAGACCTTCCCCGACCCCGAGCTGCGGGTCTACGGTGCCGTCCGGCATCTCCAGATGGAGGTGGGTGCCGGTGCAACGCCCGGCGTGGAGGAACCTCCCCGGGCCCATCGTCCGGGCCTGGGCCCGGTAGTGGGCCTCCTCCCGCATCGTGGGCGTGACGGGCAGCGGGTAGGTCGCGAGCGGGTAGAGCCGGAGGCCGAGGTCCCGCCCCGCCTCCAGGGCGAGGCGCAGGCTGTCCAGATAATTGCTCGAGAGCTCCTCCAGGGTCCGTGCCGGAGCGGTATTTACCTCCACCATGCTCGTAGCGCACTCCGGGGCGAAGCTCTCCGGGTCGACGCCCTCGCTGGCGGCGAGCTCCCGGCACCGCCCCAGGAACTCGTCCGCCCGGCCGGAGAGGTTGCCGGCCTCGTCTACCAGAAAGAGCTCTTGCTCCAGCCCTACCCGGCGATCCTCGAAGTCCTTCAATGCCTTCTCCAAGCTTGCCGCTCGACCTACCGCACGAAAGTATCTCCTCGAAGGACTCATTGTAATCGGCCCAATGGAAAGAATTCCATGAGCCGTGGCCGGAAAACTTTCGTACGGAGGGCCTATGCGGCCAGCGGAACGGTCAGGGAGTGGGGCGGGTCGCCACCTGGCTTCCGACCCAGACGTAACCATCGGACCAGATCTCTCTCTTCCAGATGGGGACTATCTCCTTGATACGTTCGATGGCGTAGCGGCTGGCCTCGAAGGCCGGTCCGCGGCGGGGGGCGGCGATCACGATCGCCACGCTCGGCTCGCCGGGGTACACCCGGCCCAACCGGTGTACGATGCGGACCTCCCCAACCTCCCACTGGCATCGGATCCCCGTCTCTATCTCCTCCAGCTTGCGGTCGGCCATCGGGCGGTAGGCCTCGTACTCCAGGTACTCCACCTGGGCCTCCCCGGTCTCGTCCACCCGGGTGGTGCCGACGAACGTGGCTACCGCTCCGCAGTCGGGCCGGAAGGCTCCAGCGGCGAGCTCTCCGAGGTCCAGCGGCTCTTCGGTAATGGAGATCAAACGTCAGGAACTAACCGCCGGAGACCGGCGGCAGGACTGCCACCTCATCGCCGGGGGAGACGGTAGCGTCCAGGCGAGCGTACTCGCCGTTGACGGCGAAGGCCAGCGTGTCTCGCATGGGGGCGAGGCCCGGGTAGCGCTCCGCGAGCACCGCCCAGAACTCCTCGAGGCTGGCACCCGCGGCCGGCGGTGACAGCTCCGTCTGGCGCACGCCCGCCCGGTCGGCGGCGGCTCCGAACAGCAATACCCTGACCGTGCTCATGGGGTCAATATAGCACGGGCTACTTCCAGGCCTGCTGCTACCCGGGGTCGGGGGTGTACTCGGGGCCTACTATGACCTTCAGGGCCTTCGGGATGACCGCGAACTCCGCGGGCTGGTCGCCTATCACCTCGCCGTCGGCGGTGAACTGCAGGTTGCCGGGATCCGTCTCGACCTGTATCTCCTTTGCCCGGGCGAAGAAGACGCCTTCCTTGTCCAGGTAGTCCTCCTGCGAGAGCGCGGAGGGGGCGAGGGAGAGCATCTCCGGCAGGCCGACGTCTTCTATGACCACGAGGTCGAGCAGGCCGTCCTCGGGGTTCGCCTTTGGGGAGGCGAGCCAGCCGCCGCCCGCGTAGCGGCAGTTGCCGACGGCGACGTTGACCGCGCGGAGCGTGTGCTCCTCACCGTCCAGGGTGAGCTTCGCCTCGCGCACGTCGAAGTCCCGGGCCACTTCCAGCGAGGCCCGCAGGTAGGAGAGCTTGCCCCACTGGCTCTTCATCTCCTCGTCGGCGGTGTCCGAGATCTGGGCTCCCACCCCGCCGGTCGCCACGTTTATGAAGTACTGCTCCCCGATGCTCCGGGAGCGCACCCGCGCCACGTCCAGCGTCCTGACGCGGCCCTTGCGGAGCACCTCCTGCGCCGCCTCGTGGTCCTCCAGTATGCACAGGGTGGCCGCGAGGTCGTTGCCGGTGCCGGTCGGCAGGATGGCGAGGGTCACCTCCTCCGGGAAACCGGCCATCCCGAGACCGTTCACGGCCTCGTTTACGGTCCCGTCACCACCCGCGACCACGAGCAGGCCGCTACTCCACTCTTTCGCGGCCTCCCGCGCGTCGCCGGGCTTCTCGGTGCCGACCCACTCGAACTCGTAACCTTCGAGCCCGTCGCGCAACTCGTCGGGGTCGTAATTACCCCCGCCGGAGCTGGGGTTGCAGATCACCCGCACCTTCGACCTTGAGACCTCCATAGACCCGCCCTTCGTGGACTCCCATACCCCGCGCAGCCTGATGATAACAGCCCGCTCCGGCGAGGTCGCCGACGCCTACGAGGCCCTGCTCCACGGCCCGCCGGGTACTCCGGCGCGGGAGACCCGGACCACCGGCAGCCAGGCCTCCCCGCCTCCGCCGTCGAGGCTCACGACGGCGTGGCCGCCATCGTCCGAGACGTACCGTACCTCCCCGCTCCCGGCGGCGGACACGACCCTCTCGCCGACGGCCAGCTCCTCCATGAACGCCTCCCGGAGCGCCGCGACGTAGGCCAGCGCGAGCGAGATGCCTCCGTGAGCACCCTCGTCGCGACGGTCAGCCACCAGTATGCCCGCTATGCGGTACAGGTTAGCCCGGCTGACCTGCGCTATGAGGCAGGCCCGGACGGTGCCCCGGACGAGCTGGGCCTCGAACTCCGAGTACCGCTCGCCGCTGCGGGCGAGGATGCTCATCACCCGCGGATGGGCCCGCCGCGTGGCCTCCTCGACCGTGAGGCCGTTGACGCCCCGCTCGTAGACGTGGGGGTCGAGCCGCTCCTCCTCCCGCCGCCGGGGAGTGCTGAGCCAGCCCTGCCGTGCGTTGCTACCAGTCTCTGTCATGGACAAATTATACCGTGGAAAAGATATTTGCCACGGGTGAATTGCCTGCAAAAAAGGATTTTTGAGCCTCGTAGAGACGTGCCGCGCGGCCTGTGGTGCTTTCGGGTACGTTGAGGGGCGGGGAGTAGCGGTAGACTATGGGGTGTCGGGTCTTTGGCAGGAGGTGTGAGGTGGATTCGGGCGAGTTTCTCGAGCGGTTGAAGCGGGAGGTAATAGGGCATCCGGCGTTGGTTCACCCGTTCCTGGAGCGGTTCGGGGACGGGGACGTGACGCCGGAGGGGTTGAGGACGTTCGCGGTCCAGTACTACCGGCACGTGCGGGTCAGCCGGCTGTACCTGGCGGCCTTGATCTCGAACTGCGCCGAGGACGAGCACCTGCAGCTCTCGCTGGCCGAGGTACTCTTCGACGAGTACGGTCACCTCAACCCCGAGGAGACCCACCCCGCCCTCTACCGGCGCTTCCTCTTCGCGCTCGGGGTGACGGAGGAGGAGTGGGAGGCCCCGGAGACGCTGCCGGAGATACAGCTCTACATAACCGCCCACCGCGAGATCTCCGGTCACCCGGACATCCGGCTCGGCCTCGGTGCGCTCGGGCCCGCGAGCGAGTGGCCGGTGCCGCCTATCTACGCCCGCCTCGGCGAGGGCCTCAAGCGCGCCGCGGGGCTCGAAGAAGAGGCGCTGGAGATCTTCACGAGCCACGTCACCATGGACGTAGAGCACGCCCGCATCATGATGGACGCCATCGCGCCCTACATCGGGGACGAGGAGGGGCGGAGCAAGGTCCGGGAGGGGACCCTGCGCTCCCTGGACGCCCGCTCGGTGATGCTCGACGGGATCTACCGCGCCGTCTACGGTGAGCCGGTACCCCTGCCGCAGAGCTCCCACATCCTGAAGGATGGCAGGTAGACGGGGACCGCCGTGCCGGAGCTCCCGGAGGTAGAGACCATAAAAGAGGACCTGCGCGAGCTGGTCGTCGGCTCCCGCATTGAAGGTGCGGAGGTGCTCGACCCCGCCCTCGTCGAGGGTCTCTCGCCCGAGGAGTTCGCCCGGGGTTTCGAGGGCCGCGAGGTAACCGGTGCCCGCCGCCGGGCCAAGCACCTCATCTTGGAGCTGGACGGAGAGCGGTACGCCGTCTTCCAGCTCAAGATCGGGGGTCAGCTCCTGCTCGTGCCGCCCGCCGGGGAGCCCCGGACGGCGCTCATGCTCCTGCTGCGCCTCGACGAGGGGCGGAGGCTCTTCTTGCGGGATGAGACGGGGTTCACGCGGGCGCGGCTGCTCGGCTCGGAGGGGTTAGAGGCCCGGCTCTCGGAGATCGGCCCCGAGCCTTTCGGGGAGGAATTCAGTGTATAATGTCTCAGGAGAACCGTAGGCTCCCGGAGGGCTCAGATAAAGCCTTTGATCTTGGACCAGAAAGTCGTTGCTGGCGTGGGGAACATCTACGCGGACGAGATCCTCTACGATGCCCGGCTCCACCCGCGGCGCAAGGCCAACACGCTCTCGGAAGGGGAGTGGCAGGCCCTCCACGGCTCCATCCGCAAGAACCTCGCGGACGGTGTAGAGCACCGGGGGACCACCGTTCACCTCTACCGCGACGTGCGGGACCGGCCCGGAGAGCACCATTACTACCTGCGGGTCTTCGAGCAGCACGGCCGTGCGAGGGAGAGGTGGCGCGGGAGAGAGTCGGTGGCCGGCCGATACACTTCTGTCCCGTCTGCCAGCCGGAGGCCGGCGGTTACGAGGAGCCAGAGTTAACACTAACGTTGAATTAGCGGAAGGAGTACGGGGTGGCGGATAAGTTCGACCTGGTAGTAATAGGCAGCGGGAATGCAGGATACATACCCGCCATCCGGGCCAGCCAGCTCGGTAAGAGCGTGGCTATCGTCGAGAAGGAGTCCAAGCTCGGCGGGACGTGCCTGAACTGGGGCTGCATCCCGACAAAGGCGCTCCTTCACACCGCGGAGATGCTCAGCGACTTCCGGCACGGCGAGGACTTCGGCATCATAACCAGCGGCGTCGAGTTCGACTACTCCAAGATGGCCCAGCGCAAGGAGCAGATAGTCGGCCAGCTCCAGAAGGGCGTGCAGGGCCTCATGCGCAAGAACAAGATCCAGGTCTTTACCGGCACCGGCAGCTTCGTGGAGCCCAAGAAGATAAAGGTCGAGAGCGAGGACGGTGAGAGCCAGGAGCTGGAGGCCGAGAACGTACTAATATCCACCGGTTCCGCCGTAAAGAGCCTGCCGGGCATGGAGTTCGACGGCGAGCGGATCATCTCCAGCGACGACGTGGTCTCCGAGAACGAGGACTACCCGAAGTCCATCATCATCCTGGGCTCGGGGGCGGTGGGCGCCGAGTTCGTCAGCATGTACAGCGACTTCGGCACCGAGGTCACGCTGGTAGAGCTCCTCGACCGCATCGTGCCGGGCGAGGACCCGGAGATCTCCGCCGAGCTCCAGAAGGAGTTCGAGAACCGCGGCGTGCGGGTACTCACGAGCGCCAAGGCCGACCCGCAGAGCGTCCAGAAGACCGACGACGGCGTCACCATACAGGTCGCGACGTCAGGGTCCGGGGAGCAGCAGGACGCCGAGCAGGAGGGCGGCAGCTACGGCGGCGAGGACGCGCCGACCGGGGAGACGGACGGTAGCGGCGAGACGCTGGAGGCCGAGGCGATACTCGTCGCGGTCGGCCGCAAGACCGTCACGGAGAACCTGAACCTCGAAGCTACCAACATAGAGCTCGACGACCGGGGCCACATCGTGATCGACGAGTTCTACCGGACCGGCGAGGACGGCGTGTACGCCGCGGGGGACGTGATCGGGGGCTACTGGCTCGCGCACGCGGCGGGCCACGAGGGCATCGTAGCCGTCGAGCACATGGCCGGCGAGGACCCGATGCCCCTCGACCAGGACCTCGTGCCGCGCGTGACCTTCTGCCGCCCCGAGGTCGCCTCCTTCGGGCTCACGAAGGAGCAGGCGGAAACCCAGGGCTACGAGGTCAAGGAGTCCAAGTTCCCGTTCCGGGCCATCGGCAAGGCGCTTATCGAGGGCGAGCCGAACGGCTTCTTCAAGATGGTCGCCGACGCCGAGACGGACCTGATCCTCGGCATGCATGCCATAGGGCCGCACGTGACGGACCTGATCTCCGAGGGCGTCTTCGCGAAGCTCGTCGAAGGCACGCCGCAGGAGATCGGCATGGCCGTGCACCCGCACCCGGCGCTCTCCGAGATCCTCGGCGAGTCCGCGATGGCCGTGGACGGACACGCGATACACTTCTAGAACTTCTCCCGGGCCTTGGCGGACCGCTCTCCGCCACGGCCCAACCGCTACGTGCTAGCAAGCTTCGCTGCAAACACCCCGGATGTACAATACGGTTGTGAGGATGTGTCTCAGGCCCGGCTCGCTGGTGGTGCTGCCCCTCGCTCTGCTTCTCTTTGCCTGCGGGTCGTCCGAGGGCGAGGAGGACTCCGCGGAAGCGGAGGCAGGCGAGCCTCCTTCCGGGGCTGAGCGCGAGTTCGAGACCGACTTTAGCGAGCACAGCGTCCCCTACGAGGAGATAAGCTCCGGCGGTCCCCCGAAGGACGGCATCCCCGCCATAGACGAGCCGCGCTTTGTCGGGGTCGAGGATGCCGGGGAGTGGCTGGAGCCCGAGGAGCCGGTGATCCTGCTGGAGCTCGCGGGCGAGGCGCGGGCGTACCCGATCCAGGTCATTACCTGGCACGAGATCGTGAACGACCGGGTGGGCGGCAGTCCGGTGACGGTAACGTTCTGTCCGCTGTGCAACACGGCCATCTCCTTCGATGGTCAGCTCGACGGGCAGGAACTGGACTTCGGGACCACGGGGCGGCTGCGCTTCAGCAACCTCATCATGTACGACCGGCAGAC
>JACCZN010000098.1 GCA_013695915.1 Rubrobacter sp. | reverse complement strand
TAAAGTCCAGCTAACGAGCGCCATCGCCGAGGCGGGTTACTCCGTGGAACCCTGAACTGGTCGAGCCAGGGTTACGAGCAGCGTTCCAAAGAGACGGCCGCAGAGTTCCGCGAGGTTCACTAAATAGGTTATGTAAATACTACTTTTCATCGACTATATCCCCGATGTGCTCGCCGGAAGGCGGTCCGGGCTCTTGCCGCCGCGCCGTTTGCACCGGCTACCCGTCCACCACCGGACGGCAGGCCTTGCAGGGTCTGTAGCCTGCGGCGGTCGCTGCCTCCGCCGAGCGGAAGCGTTGGCGGTTCTCGGGCTTTATCCTCCGGGCGTTGCGGCAGGTGGCGTGGCAGAAGACCCCCGTGGTCGGCGTGGCGAGGTACGGGGCGCCCGCGAGCTCCCCGACCGGCACGCCCTCCCCTTCGAGCAGCCCGACCTTCTCCCCGGCGCCGAACGCGTACTTTCCGGTGGTGCCATCGTTGCGGACTACCCGGTGGCAGGGGACGAGGAGCGGCACCGGGTTGCTCGCCATCACCGAGCCGACAGCTCGGGAGGCCTTCGGCGAGCCGGCCTCGTGCGCGACCCAGCCGTAGGGCCGGACCTCGCCGCGCGGGATGCCCGCCACCACCTCGAGGACTCGCCGCTGGAAGGGCGTCGTCCCCGAGAGGTCCGCCGGGACCTCGGCCTTCTCACCGGCGAGAGCGGCGGCTACTCTTCGGGCCAGCCTGCGCGTCGTCTCATCCGCCCCCCATGAGAGGAGCTGGCCGAAGCGCTCTCTGTAGCGCCGGGCGAACTCCTCTGGGGAGGCGGCCCTGCCGAGCAGGCGCACGCCGCTCTCGCTCACCCCGACGTAGACCTCGCCCAGGGGTGAGTCGCACGAGAAGAGGCGGCCGGTACCGCGCGCGAGCACGCGCTCTACCAACTCTTCCGGCTCTCCCACGGGTGTCAGGCGCGAGTCGACCTCCCCGAGGGCTCCTGACACCCGCTCCTCGTTTGCCTGTTCGCTCAGCCTCTGCGAGTCCCCGTCGTTCATCTAATTGCCTCCTTCTTGGTCCTGATCTTCCGACAGCAGCACACCGAGCCGTCCGATACCCCGGCGCACCAGGGTCTTGCAAGTGTTCTCCGGCCAGCCGGTCGCCTCCGAGATACCGGCGTAGGGCAGGTCCTCGAGGTAGCGGAGCGTCACAGCCACCCGTTGCCGCTCGGACAACCGCCCCAGAGCTTCGAGTGTGTCCATCCATACCTCTCTGTCCGTGCTGGAGGTGGGATCCAGATCCTTCTCGTAGCGCTCGCCGGGCTCCGGCGTCTCGGCCGCGGGCACCTCCCGGCCGCCGTCGCGCCAGACGTTGCGCACCACGTTGAGGGTGATGCGGTACAGCCAGGGGCGCAGGGAGAGGCCCTCTATCCTTTTGGCCGGGTATCTCCCGAGGGCGGCGAAGGCTTTCGCGAAAGCCCCCTGCACCGCGTCCTCGGCGGCAGGCACGTCGCGCAGCAGGGCCCGGGCATAGCGGTAGAGCTCGGCGTGGTGCCGCTCTACGAGCTCCCGGGGGGCGCCAGGGTCCCCGACCGCCAGACGTCGCGCCAGGGGGTTCGGGCTCCCCACCTCGTTCTCACTCTCGGGCTCGCTCGTCATACCCGTATAACACGGCGGGAGCGCGGAAAGTTTCGCCCCACCGCGAGAATATTCTGACGAGCGACCAGCCTCCGCGACACCCGGAGGTTCGGGGCTACGGCGCAGAGACCCGCGTCACGCCTCGGGGCCGGTTCCGGGGCGTAGCGACGGGCCCCGCGGGTCTCCGGACACTGGAGGTGTGACCTGCCGCGGCGGGGCACGTGGAGCCCGCCCGATGCTACTCCTCCCCGGACGTGCCGCCTCCGAAGTAGGGGACGTGCAGGTGGCTCGCTGCTTTCCTTTTGGCCCGTTCGCCTCTACGGTCGTACCTCGCGGTGGTTCCGGGGTCGGCGTGCCCGGCCAGCTGCTGGGCTGCGGAGAGGTCGCCTATCGCATCCAAGAGGTCCCCTATAAAGGTCTTCCTGAAGTCGTGGGGAGAGAGCTTCTTGACCCCGGCCTCCTTCTGACGCCGCCTCACGGCATCGTAGACCGCCTGGTCGGAGAGCCTCCTCGGCACGTTTGCGCCGTCGCGTTCGGAGCGAAGCTCCCGCTCGTAGACGATCCTGCCGCCCTTGTTCACCGGCAAAAGGAGCGCCCCCTCGGACTCTCCCCTCACAGAGACCCACAAGTTTATCGCCCGGTCAGCACCGCCCTCGGCGTAGTTCAGGCGCTCTTTGTTCCCCTTGCCCCGGACCCTGACCTCCAGGGTATCAGGGTCGTAGTCCGCGAGGTCCAGGGATACCGCCTCGCTCCTCCGGAGCCCGCACACGTACAGGAGCGCCAGCATCGCGGCGTCCCGGGCTCCTCGGGCCTTCTTGCCGTCTTCGTAGCAGACCCGGAAGAGGTCGTAGAGCTCGCCGCGCTCTATGGAGCGGCCGGGAGGGAGGCGGCTGCCACGCACGGGCGGCACGTCCGCCGCCCGTGCGTGGTCCTCGGCGGACATGTACCCGAGCCGGAAAGAGGACTTCAAGACCCCGCGCACGGCCGAGAGCATCAGGTTCGCCGTGGCCGGGGCGTAGAGCTCCGCGAGGGTGGACCGGATCAGGGAGGTGTGCTGGTAGCGGAGCCGCCACCAGGCAAGCTCCTTCGCCTGCGCCCGGCCTCCCGAGACAAAGGAGGCGATAGTCTCCAGGTTCGTGCGCATCGGCCTGCGGGAACTCGGCGAGAGCGTGGCCAGGTAGGCAGAGACCGGGCTCTCCAGCAAACGCTCCGGCAGTACCTCCGCCAGCAACTCCTCCCTGGAGCCGCTCATAGCGAAGTGCTCCAGCCGGTGCGCCGGGCGGCGCACCGGCTCTATCTCTATCTGAGAAGCCTCAGCCTTCCGGACTACCTCCCCTACCCTCTTGTAGTAGGGTGCCGAACCGCCCGGCTCACCGCTCTCCGTCTCCTCCGTCACAGCCCGGCCTCCGAACCTCGCCTCCCCCCCGACACACTCAGAACCACACCGGCAACTGCTACAACAGCCACCTAAAGTTTACACAACCCATTTATCATTATGGGCGTAATACCGTTCCGGGCTATTGATGTCACAATGTCTCCACGGCTTCCACCCACCAAGGGTAACCGGTGAGCTGTTTGAGACGAGCGGGGTCTTCCCAGTAGGGTCCAAGCGCCCGGGTGAGCGCCTC
>JACCZN010000274.1 GCA_013695915.1 Rubrobacter sp. | reverse complement strand
GGGAGGCCGCGGACGGGCTCGCGGCCGATGGGCTGGACGTCCACGCCCGGCGGCTGGAGGTGACCGACGCCGCGAGCGTCGAGGAGCTCGCGGGGGCCATAGAGAGCGAGTTCGGTCGGCTGGACGTGCTGGTCAATAACGCCGGAGTCTCCCTGGACAGCGGCCAGAGCGGGATCGAGGCCGACCTCGACCTCGTGCGGGAGACGCTGGAGACCAACCTCCTCGGAGCCTGGCGGCTGGCGGAGGTGGCCGTACCGCTCATGAAGCGCAACGGGTACGGCAGGGTCGTCAACGTCTCCAGCGGACTCGGTGCGCTGGAGGAGATGGGCGGCGGCGTCCCGGCCTACCGGGTCTCCAAGACGAGTCTCAACGCCCTCACCCGCATCCTGGCCGCCGAGCTGCGCGGCACGGGGATTCTCGTCAACTCCGTCTGCCCGGGGTGGGTCCAGACCGGCATGGGGGGATCCAGCGCCCCGCGTCCCGTGGAAGAGGGGGCCGACACGCCCGTCTGGGCCGCCACGCTGCCGAACAACGGGCCGACCGGCGGCTTCTCCAGGACCGGCGACAGATCTCCTGGTAGCCTCGGAGGGCGGGACCCGGAGTCGTCCAGCGCCGCCCCGAGAAAGACTACAAGGTAGCCGTAGGAGAGTAATAGTTCGATGATGAACTCCAGCAAGGCCCTGGGGAGTCGGGTATGGACTGAGCTACGGCTTGTAGACCCTCCATTACAGGATGCCGTTATATAACGGCGGGGTCCTCGGCCGGTCCCGTTGACGCCCGCCGGTGCCGGGTCTACGCTTCACCGCATGCGTTGCCGGTCGCAAACCTGGAGTATGGTCTGACGTTCGGCGGTCTGGACCGGGAGACCGTGGAGAGCCTTGGGAGCCCGCTCGCGCGGGTGGTGGAGCTCCACGACGAGGTAGCCTCTACCCAGGAGGTCGCGCGGGGTCTGGCGCGGCGGGGCCGGGAGAGGGCTCCGCACGGCACGCTCGTCGTGGGCGGGGTACAGACGGGCGGGCGGGGACGTCTCGGGCGGGCGTGGGGCTCCCCCCGGGGCGGGCTCTGGATGTCGATTGTCCTGAGGCCGGAGATCCGGGCCGAAGAAGCCTCCCGCGTCACGCCGTCGGCGGCGGTCGGGGTAGGCAAGGCCCTGTGGGAGCTCGGGGTCGAAGCGCGCATCAAGTGGCCCAACGACCTGCTCGTAGAGCCGGGCGGGCGCAAGGTCTGCGGCATCCTGGCCGAGTCCAGCATCGAGAACGTGCCCGTAGCCTCCAAGCGGGCCGTCTCCGGGGACCTCGGGGACCGGCGGCTGGACTTCGTCGTTCTCGGCATAGGCCTGAACGCGAACCTCGACCCCGGTGACCTCGGCCTACCCGAACACGAAGCCGCAAGCCTCCGCTCCGAGCTCGGCCGGGACGTGGAGCCCCTGGAGCTACTAGGTCCCCTGCTCTCCCGCCTCGACGCCGAGCTCCGCCGCCTGACGGACTTCGAAGCCGTCCTCGACGACTGGCGCGCGCTCAACTGCACCCTCGGCCGCCCGGTAAAGGTCCAGAGGTTCGGCGAGACCCTCGAAGGCCGGGCCGTCGACCTGAGCCCCGAGGGGGGCCTTGTCCTGGCTCTTCCCGGCGGGGAGAGAGTAGAGCTCTACGAAGGAGAGGTAGAGCACCTGCGGCGGGAGCCCTGAGAGGTGAGCGCGCCTGGAAGGATTCGAACCTCCGACACAGGGTTTAGGAAACCCATGCTCTATCCCCTGAGCTACAGGCGCAGACGGCAACCGGCCCGGAGGTCGGAGCCCGAAACAGTCTACCGCAGGAAGAGGGGGCGGTCCAACGCCGGGCCCCCGGAGCGTACCCGCCACGGACGCCGCTGGCGGAACGCTGGCTGCTAGAATGCCCGGAAAGAGAAGCCGAGCCCGGCCCGCGCCGGGGAGGGAGGGATCGTGAAGTACGCGCACACCTGCTACCGGGTACTGGACCTCGACCGGAGCACAGACTTCTACACCAACAAGATAGGGCTCGAGTTCACCCGCAAGGTACCCGTCGGCAGCGACGCGACCAACGCCTTCTTCTCCGTCCCCGGAGACCCCGAGCCCCGTCTGGAGCTCACCCTGAACCACGACCGCGAAGAGCCTTACCCTCTCGGCGAGGGTTATAGTCACATAGCCTTCATAGTAGAGGACCTCGACGCCACCGCCGAGCAGCTCGAGCGCGCCGGCGGCGTGGACTTCGAGAGCAAGCCGCACGCCATGG
>JACCZN010000070.1 GCA_013695915.1 Rubrobacter sp. | reverse complement strand
GGCGGGGAGGCCGGTCACGGTGATGTAGTAGCAGGAGCGCATCCAGTCTATGTAGGTCTCCAACGGCTCTCCGGCTATCTCGGAGACGTACGGCCGGTCCACATCGAAGGGCGGCACCTGGGTCGTCGGGAGGACCAGGAACTCGTACCGCTCCATGAACCGGCGGACCCGGTGGTAGAGTTCCGTTCGCCCGCGCTCGGCCGCTCCGAGCTGTGGCCCGGAGAGCCGCCGCCCCTCCTCGATGTTCCAGACCACCGTATCCTTGAGTAGGTCCCGGTGCTCGTCCAGGAGCCTGCCGTAGGTCAGCTCGAACTGCCAGGCCCGGAAGACCTTGAAGACCTCGTCGGCGCCGGAGAGGTCGGGATCGTCCTCCTCCACCTTGCAGCCGAGGGCCTCGAAGGTTCCGCGCCGCGCCTCGAATGCCGCGGCGACCCTCGGGTCCACGGGCAGGCCTCCGAGGTCCCGGCTCCAGGCTATTCGAGTACCCCGGAAGTCCCGTTCGAGGCTTCTGGTGAAGACCTCGCCGGGCTCGGAGATGGAGATGGGAGAGCGCGGGTCGGGGCCGGAGACCGCACCCAGCATGAGCGATGCGTCTGCGGCGGTGCGGGCCATCGGTCCCTCGACGGAGAGTGGGGACCAGGAGGTGCTGCCGGGCCACACAGGGACCCTGCCGGGCGAGGGACGGAGGCCGGTTACGTTGCAGAAGGCGGCCGGGTTCCTGAGGGAGCCGCCCATGTCGGAGCCGTCGGCAAGAGGGACCAGGCCGCAGGCGAGGGCGACGGCGGCTCCGCCGCTGGATCCGCCGCAGGTCTTCGTGGGGTCGTAGGGGTTCGGGGTTGCGCCGAATACCGCGTTGAAGGTCTGGGACCCGGCGCCGAACTCTGGGGTGTTGGTCTTGCCGACTGTGATCGCCCCGGCCCCCCGGAGCCGTTCGACGATGAGGGCGTCGTGGTCCGGCACGAATTCCCGGAAGATAGGGGAGCCGTAGGTGGTACGGATGCCCTCTGTGGGGAAGAGGTCCTTGTGGGCCACCGGGAGACCGTGGAGCGGTCCCACATCCGCGCCGCTGGCGAGGGCCTCATCGGCCGCCCGGGCTCCCTCCATCGCCCTCTCCGGGACTAGCGTCACGATGGCGTTCAGACTGGGGTTGAGGCGCTCTATGCGGTCCAGGTGAGCCTCCATTACCTCGACCGCGGAGAGCTCCCTCTCCCGGATCCGGCGCGCCAGCTCCGTCGCCGTTTGAAGGCAGATCTCCGTTTCGGACACGATGTCCTCCTCTCCCGGTGGCCGGCACGGCGCGCGCCCTCGAGTGGTTGCGTTCGGTGGTTCGGCCCCGGCGTCTGCTACCGGTGCTCCGGGTCCCCGACGATAACTGTACACCACCCGGTAGGAGGTTTTGGCCTCCTCTACCTCCCGGCCTCGAACACGACCTCGCCGCCGACCATCGTGAGGGCGGGACTGAGGGAGAGCAGATCCTCCGGCGGCGTGGAGAGCAGGGAGCCGTCGAGGACCACGAGGTCGGCGAGCTTTCCACCTTCGATGCTGCCCTTGCGACTCTCCTCGAAGCTCGCGTAGGCCCCGTTGAGGGTAGCGGCCCGGACGGCGTCGAGGAGCGAGACTCTCTGGGAGGCTCCGACGCTGGTGCCGGAGAGGGTCTTGCGGGTTACGGCGCAGTAGATGCCTTGCATGGGGTTCGCGGAGGTGACGGGCGAGTCCGACCCGGTGGCGGCCACGATGCCGTTCTCCGCGTAGTCCGCGAGCGGGAACATGTGGTCTACGCGGTCGCCGTAGTTCACGGTGTAGCCCTCGCCGAACTCGTAGAAGAAGGCGGGGTTCGGGATCGGGACTATCCCGAGCCTCTCTATGCGCCGGAGGAGGTCCGGCGGGACCATACCGGCGTGCTCGATGCGGTGGCGGTGGTCCTCGCGGGGATGCTCGCGGAGGGCCTTATCTATGCAGTTCACGACCATCTCGACCCCGCGGTCCCCGACGGCGTGGGCCGTGATCTGGAACCCGTGGCGGTGGGCGTCGCCGAGGATATCGTCTATCTCCTTCTGGGTGTAGTAGAGGATGCCGGAGTCGTCCGGGTCGCTCGTGTACGGCTCGCGGGTGGCGCAGGTCGGGCCGCTGCTGGAGCCGTCCGTGAAGACCTTGGCCGGCCCGATCCTGAACCGCTCGTCCCCGAGACCGGTCGTCACCCCGGCCTCGACCATCTTACGGACGAACTCCTCCGACTCGTGGAGCGAGCAGACCATCGCGTAGACGCGGGTCCTTACCCGCCCACCGGCCACGGCCTGCTGCAGGATCCGCATCTGGTCCGGACCGTAGCCGCCGGCCTCGTGGACGCTGGTGATGCCGAGGCTCGAAAGCTCCCGGTCGGCGACGGTCAGCGCCTCCACCATCTCCTCCGGAGGATACCTCGACTCCTGGAAGGCCTGCATGTGAGCCGTCTCCTTGAGCACGCCGGTCAGGCGCCCCTCCCGGTCGCGCTCTCTAGTGCCGCCGTCGGGGTCCGGGGTCTCGGGGGTGAGGCCGAGTACTTCGAGTGCCCGGGAGTTCACGGCGGAGATGTGAGCGCAGGTGCGGACCAGGACGATGGGGTGCTCCGTGGAGACCCGGTCGAGGTCCTCGCGCGTCGGGTGGCGGCCTTCGGCGAGCTTCGTGTCATTGTAGCCCCAGCCCCGGACCCACTCGCCGGGCGGCGTCTGCCGGGCGCGGTCGGCGAGCCGGTCTTGTATCTCCCCGAGGCTCGAGGCGCCGGTCTTGCAGTCCACGCCGAGGCGGTTCGTGCCGTAGAGCAGGAAGTGTATGTGGGCGTCGATGAAGCCCGGCAGGACGGTGCGGCCGCCGAGGTCCAGCATCTCCGTCTCGGGGCCGCGGAGCCGCAGCACCTCCTCGTCGGTACCGGCGGCCAGGACCTCACCGTCCTCTACCGCGACCGCTTCCAGGACCTCGTCGGCGGGGTTCACCGTTACCACCTCTCCGTTGAACAGGATGTGGTCCGCCGTCATGGTCTACCTCCCGGCTTCGGGGACAGTGCTAGCGATGAGCCATCTCCGGCTCTCGTTCCTCGGAGACGTACTCCTCGGTGTCGGTGGCGTCTACGTACTCGGCCACGACCCTCTCGTCCTGCGGGCGGGTCAGGTATGTCAGGGCTACGACGACCAGGAGATTGGCGAGGAGACCCGCGATGCCGGCGTTTATCTCGAAGGGTGCAGTCAAAACGGAGAACTGGAACAGGTAGTTGGCGACCACGCCGACCACGAGCCCGGAGATTATGGCTACGGGCGTCACGCGCCTCCAGTAGAGGGCGGCGTAGACGCCGGGGGCGAACTGGACGATGGAGCCGTAGGCCCCGAGGAGCAGGGCCACCAGGCCCTGGCCGCCGAAGACCGTCACCAGGTAGGCTAGCGCCCCGATAAAGACCACCAGCGCCCGCATCATCCGGACGGTCGCGAGCTCCGACATCCCGGGCCGCGCGTTCTTCACCACGCCGTCGTGGAACTCCAGGGCGGCGGAGTGGGTGATGGCGTCCGCCGAGGACATCGCAGCGGCCAGGGCTCCGGCTCCGACCAGACCGTAGAGCCAGCCCGGAAGGTCCATGACGGTCGTGATCAGGTAGGGGAGTATCGTGTCGGGGTCGTCTATCTGGTTCGTGCCCACGACGCCGACGGCCGCAAAGCCCGCGAGTAGCAGCGGTATCACGAAGAGGGCGAAGATGGGGTAGGCGATCACGGTCTTCTTCGCGGTCCGGGCGTCGGTGACGTAGGACTTGGAGAAGAGGTGCGGCCACATGATGAACCCGATCACGGAGACC
>JACCZN010000067.1 GCA_013695915.1 Rubrobacter sp. | reverse complement strand
GTCTGGGATAGAGGTGGAGCCGCTCTACGGCCCGGAGAGCCTCGACGGCTTCGACTACGGGGAGAAGCTCGGAGACCCGGGGGAGTACCCGTATACTCGCGGCCCGTACCCGAGCATGTACCGCGGCAGGCCTTGGACCATGCGCCAGTACGCGGGCTTCGGGACGGCCAAAGAGACCAACGAGCGCTTCAAGTACCTGATAGAGCAGGGACAGACCGGCCTCTCTGTGGCCTTCGACCTCCCGACCCAGATGGGCCGGGACTCGGACCACCCGCTCACACTCGGCGAGGTCGGGAAGGTCGGGGTGCTATAGACTCCCTGGAGGACATGCGCGAACTCTTCCACGGCATCCCTCTCAAGGACGTCTCGACCTCCATGACCATCAACTCCACCGCCTCTATCCTGCTACTGCTCTACACGCTCGTCGCCGAGGAGCAGGGCGCGACGGCAGAGGACGTCTCCGGTACCACCCAGAACGACATCCTCAAGGAGTACCTGGCCCGGGGCACGTACATCTACCCGCCGGAGCCCTCGATGAGGGTCACGACGGACATGTTCGCCTACTGCGCCGGGGAGTCGCCACGGTGGAACACTATCTCCATCTCCGGATACCATATCCGGGAGGCGGGCTCGACGGCGGTCCAGGAGCTGGCCTTCACCCTCTCCGACGCCATAGCCTACGTCGAGGCGGCCCTCGAGGCCGGGCTCTCCGTGGACGAGTTCGCCCCCCGGCTCTCGTTCTTCTTCAACGCCCACAACGACCTCTTCGGAGAGGTCGCCAAGTACCGGGCGGCGAGGCGGATGTGGGCCAGGATCATGCGCGAGAGGTTCGGCACCACGAGCGAGAAGAGCCTGAAGCTGCGCTTCCACACCCAGACCGCGGGCTCCTCCCTGACCGCCCAGCAGGCGGAGAACAACATCGTCCGCACTACCGTCCAGGCGCTCTCGGCCGTCCTCGGTGGAACTCAGAGCCTCCACACCAACGGCTACGACGAAGCCCTCGCCCTCCCCACCGAGCACAGCGCCCGCATAGCACTGCGCACCCAGCAGATACTCGCCAGCGAGGGCGGCCTCACCGATACCGCGGACCCCCTGGGCGGCTCGTACTACGTCGAGTCCCTCACCGACGCCGTCGAGGAGGAGGCCTGGCGCTACATAGAGCAGATAGACGAGATGGGCGGCTCCGTGAAGGCCATAGAGAACGGCTTCATGCAGCGGGAGATCGAGGAGTCCGCCTTCCGCTACCAGCGGGAGGTAGAGAAGGAGGGACGCACCATCGTCGGCGTCAACCGCCACACCACCGCCGAAGACCCCGAGATGGAGCTCCACACCGTTGACGAGTCCATCCGCGACCGGCAGTCCGAGAAGATAGCGAAGCTCAAGGAGGCCCGGGACAACGCCGGTGTCGAGGAGTCGCTCTCCCGGCTCAAACAGGCCGCGCAGGGCGAGGAGAACCTGCTCTACCCGATGAAAGACGCCCTCGCCCGCTACGCCACGCTCGGAGAGGTCTCGGATACCCTGAGGGAGGTATTCGGCGAGTACCGGCCTTGATCCGGCCCGCTAAAGTCCGGAGACGTATCGGCCGATAACTACCCTGTAAGGGAGTAGCACCACAGGCTGCGAAAAGGCAACCCCGTCGTGAGGCGGGTACGCAAAGCCGCGAGCCCCGCCCCGTAGCAAGGCCGAGGTGGTCGAGCTACCGAACGGCAGGGGACTGTAAAGCCTCACGAACAGGAGGCCGATATGCCCCGTTGGTTTAGCATGAGCTGCGCTTCGATACTGCTCGTGGTCGTCGCTCTCTCCGCGAGCTTCGCCGGGGGAGAGGCCGGGGCTCAGCCCGAGCCTCCCGAAGAGCCCAGCTTCCAGACGCCGGAGGACGCGGAGTTCGTGCCCGGCCAGATCATCGTCAAGCTCGAGGAGGGCGTGCCGGAACAGGCCCTGGACGCCCTGAACCGCCGGAATAACGCCCAGGTGGAGGAGGGGCTTCCCGGCCCGCTGACGGCCGTCGTGGACCTCCCGGTGGAGCAGGCGGTACAGCGGTACGAGGCCGACCCGGCGGTCGAGTGGGCGGAGCCGGACTTCATACTCCAGCCGAGCGACGTCACCCCGAACGACCCCGGGTTCTCCGACCTCTACGGCCTCAACAACACCGGTCAGAGCGGCGGTACCGAGGGCGCGGACATCAGCGCGCCGGGGGCCTGGTCCGTGACCACCGGCAGCGAGGATACCATCATAGCCGTAATAGATACGGGCGTGGATATAGACCACCCGGACCTCGAAGGTAACGTCTGGACCAACCCGGACGAGTCCGCCAACGGCCGGGACGACAGCGGCAACGGCCTCGTGGATGACGTCAACGGCTGGGACTTCCACAACGACGACAACAGCGTCTACGACGAGGAAGACGGCGACGAGCACGGTACGCATGTGGCCGGGACCGTAGCCGCCGAGGGGGACAACGAGGTGGGCGTGACCGGCGTTAACTGGCAAGCTCGGATCATGCCGCTCAAGTTCCTCGGTCCCAGCGGCGGTTTCACCTCCAACGCCGTAAAGGCCATAGACTACGCCGTAGACAACGGCGCCACCATAAGCAACAACAGCTGGGGCGGAGGCGGTGAGTCTCAGGCTTGGCTCATGTTCAGACGGAGTGCTGAGCGACGAGTGAAGAGATGAAGGCAGGAGTGATGCGCTTGAGGTTGATGGCGAACTCACACATCGCCACATAGCCTCCCAGATACTTCTTGTGTACCCCACGA
>JACCZN010000054.1 GCA_013695915.1 Rubrobacter sp. | reverse complement strand
TGGAGAGCGTCGCCGCCGGCCTCGACGTAGAGGTGAGCGAGCTTCTAATACAGATCTCGGCTGCCCTGGAGCCGGTCGAGACCGTACCCGTGGCGGAGTCCATAGCCGCCTGATCCCCGGCCGGGAGTCCTCCCGGCTCGTTCTATCGTCCCCTCGCCCGGCGCGTGCTCGCGCTCCCGGGTCACACGCCGCCCAGCAGATATGCCAGGAGTACGCCGGAGAAGTTGTAGCCCGCGTGGGCCACGAAGGCGGCGGTGGTGTTTATCCGGTTGCGCAGGATGCCGAGCCCCACGGAGAGCAGGAAGACGTAGCCCAAAGAGACCGACGGGCCGTACTGGACGTGGAGGGAGGCGAAGAGGAGAGAGGTCAGCACCACGCCGAAGACGGGCTGCAGGGCCCCCCGGAAGAGCGTCTCCTCCCCGGCCGCCGCGCCGAGCCCGAGGAGCAGGCCGAAGAGGAGGACCGAGGAGAGGCCCATCCCCTCGATGCTGAAGAGGTCCGAGGTGATCTCCCCGACCCGCTCGTAGAGGCCGGGCTGGAGGTACTCGAAGAGCCGGTCAGAGGCCGCCGAGAGCAGGAGCGCCCCGACGACGAACGCCGTTACGATACCGAGCTGGCGCAGGGAGAGCCCACCGTACCCGAGCCGGGAGACCACGTCCCCGAGGCCGCGCCGCACGCCGATACCGACCCCGAGGACGGCTATCGCGACCAGGGGGAGCTGGCTCAGGAGCACGGCCCCCGGCGAGATCCGGGCTCCGCTGCCGGTGATGAGGGCTCCGAAGTCCTCTACCTGGGTGAAGAGCAGCAGGCTGAAGAGGTTGTTCCCGAGCACCACGACGAAGAGCCACGTGGCGAAGAAGACGGGCGGGTCCGACCACCAGCCGTCCGCGCGGCGGCCCGTTATCTTCAGGAGCGGGGGGACGCAGAGGCCGATGCCCACGAACCCGACCGCCGCCGCCACGAGCGCCGCGGCGACCGCGGAGGTCGAGGAGAGCGGTCCGTCGCCGGTGCCGGGGCCCGTGAGCAGCAGGCCGATGCTCGTGAAGGTGCCGAGCAGCGCGATCAGTATGGAGGCCACTAGCAGCACCACGGCGAGGCTGATCTCGGCCGCCGGGCTCTTCCTGGCCCAGTGGGAGAGCAGCGCCAGGGCACCGAGGGGGATGATCAGGATCAGGGTGAGTATCGCGCCCGACATCGGAACCTTTCAGAGGGTTTGTCGCTTCGGCGAGAGATTAGCACACGAAAAATACCGGCCCGTGCGTAATCCACGGGCCGGATAATCTCTGGGCGAGAAGGGGGGGGGATGCCCATTGCTGAGTAATATACCTGCCCGAAGTTACTTTCCTGCTACTTTTTGGAAACAGTTGTATAACAGTTTGCCGGAAGGGCTCCGGCGGATCCGGGTCTCCCTACGGGTCCCGGTTCTCCCCGCGCTCCAGCCCCCCGAGTATGGGGCCGAGCATCTGGTCCCGGGCCCGCTCGTACTCCTCGAGGCTATCGGCTTCGCGCGCGAGGTCCGCTATCTTCCCCGTGAGCCCTGAGCCGCCCTTCTCCGCGAGTATCCGCCAGCCGAGCAGCCGGTAGACCTTCTCCATCTCCCGGTCCTCCGGGCCCTGTTCCAGCGTCTCCTCCAGGAGGGCGTGCAGCCTCTCGGCCTCCTCGAGGGAGAGCTGGAGGTCCACCCCTCCCGGATGTTCCCCGGCGATGGCTAGTGCACCTTCTCGAGGTATATGCGGTCCTGGGTAATGATGAGCCGCAGGTCCTCCGGGGCGGCCCGCAGGTGGCCGCGCCATTCCTCGTCGAAGACCTCCGAGTGGCGGGCCTCGGTCCTCATCAGTATTCCCTCCTCGCTCTCGTCGAGGACGACCGGGTGCTCGGAGAGCTGCCCGCGGCGGACCGGGTCCCTGCGGTAGATGGAGTTGCGCGACCGGAAGCTCTGGACGCTGGAGGGCGTCGTGTTCAACTCCTGCGCGATCCACTCGTCCCCCCGCCCCTCTTCGACCCAGTGACGGATCCTGGCGGCGTGGGGCTTTAACGCTACTCTCCTGACTCCCAAAACGCCGCTCCTTTACTCTCGGTGTAGGTTCCCGGTCTTCCATTTAGATTAGTAGTCTATGTGTACCACCGTTTGTTACCCGATGCCAGCATAGAGCTTGTTATTTTTGTAAGAAGGTGCTCCGACTTCTAGCCGAGGGCTGCGTGGAGCATGGCGAGCACGAGCAGCCCGCGCAGGCTCCAGAGGGCGGTGCGGAGCCAGTTGGTCGCGACGAGGCGGCGGTGCTCGGAGCGGTCGAAGCCCCGGCCGAGCGCGGTGTGGCGGGGGACCTGCAGGAGGGCCGTGGAGAGCCAGACCCCGGCGAGCAGCGCGGCGCCGAGCAGCGCGTAGGAGAGCGGGACGCCATCGGGGCGGAGGGGTATGAGCAGGGCGGCGGTCGCGGCTTCGAGTAGCATTGGCGGGCCGACGACCCGGCTGGTGAGCCGGGAGTGGGCCTTGGCGTAGGGCGGGAACAGGTCCCGGCCGACGCGGCCCATCAGGGGGTAGTGGACTACCTGGACGAACCAGATCAGACCTACCATCGCGAGCGTCGCCCCGGCGTGAGCCAGCAGCACGAGCTCCGCCACGGCTCCCGGCCCGCTACCCCTCGCGGCCGAGGAGCCGGTCGGCGGCGGAGAGGCCCGACATGGAGGCTCCCTCTACCTTGGGCTGGCCGAAGGCGTCTCCGGCGAAGAGGAGGGGCGGCCCGGAGTCCGCCGCGAGATAGGGCTCGGGGTAGGGTCTCGTGACCCAGCTGTAGCGCCACCGGGCGACAGAGGTATCGAGCACCTCGGCGCCGAGGCCGGAGCCGAGGTGCTGCCCGGCGAGGCGGAGGAGGGCGTCGGTGACCTCTTCGTCGGTGGCCTCCCAGTGCTCGCGGCTCCAGCCGGGGCCGCCGTGGACCGTGAGACCGGGAGCGGGGGAGATGCCTTTCTGCTGGTTGTCCCCGATCCAGTCCAGCGGCTCGCCCTTTATCTGTACGCCTCCGGGCTCGGGGACGGCGCTCGGCCCGTCGAGGAGCGCCATCACGGCTATGCAGGGGTCGTAGGAGACCTCGTCGAGCCTTTCATGGTCCCCGTCCGAGAGCCGGAAGTCCCCCGACTCCGCGATGGCGAGGGCCTGCGGCACCGGGGCAGTAACGAGGAGCGCTTCCCCGTCCACGCGCAGGCCAGACCCCGTGACGGCCTCCCACGAGCCGTCCTTCCGGTTCACCTCCGCGACCCGCTCCCCGGTGCGCACGTCGAGGTCCCGGGCGAGGTGCTTCGGGATCGAGGTCATCCCCTCCGTGCCCCGGTAGCGGGGGTAGCCGTCGCCCGGCGGGTTGCCCTCGGCGTCGGCGAAGCCGCGGGACCACTCCTCGGCGACACCCGCCGCGAGCCACCCCTCCACGAGCCTGCGGAAGCGGTCGCCGCGGACGGTAAAGAACTGGGTGCCGTGATCGAAGTTGCCCTCGCCGACCCGGCGGGTTGCCATCCGGCCTCCGGGTCTGCGGCCCTTGTCGAGCACCGTTACCCGCCACCCGGCGTCCTGTAGCTCGCGGGCGGCGAGCAGGCCCGACATACCGGCCCCGACGATGAGGCACGAGCTACGGGGGTCGGTCACGTCCCGCTACCCGCTCTTGGAGGAGCGGCGGGGCAGGGGCCGGAGGGTCGAGAGACCGCCGTCCACACCGAAGACCTGGCCCGTGACCCAGTCGTTCTCCGGTTCGAGGAGCCAGGAGATCATGGCCGCTATGTCCTCCGGCTCGCCGAGGCGGCCGAGCGGGTGCAGCTCCCGCGAGGCCTCGCGGGCCGTCTCGTTGCGGGTGACGTTCTCCGTCATGGCGGTCTGTATCAGGCCGGGGGCCACGACGTTGAAGCGCAGGCCGCGGGCGACGTAGGAGGCTGCGGCGGCGAGGGCGAGGCCCGTGACCCCGGCCTTTGCGGCGGCTATGGCCTCGTGGTTCGCCATGCCGACCCTCGCCGCCACGGAGGAGAGCAGCACTACCGAGCCGCCGCCGGTCATGTGCCGGGCGGCGGCCTTTACGGTCCCGAAGGCGGTGTGGAGGTTCTTCTCCAGCGTCTCCTGGAGCTCCTCGTCGGAGGTCATGTGGGCGGGCTTGAGCATGAAGGACCCGACGCAGTTGGCGACGCCGTCCACTCTCCCGTAGCCCTCCACGGCCTCTTCGAAGAGCCGGTCTACCTCGCCGGTCTTCGTGGCGTCGAGGGCGACGGTGTGGGCGCCGTGGTCGCTGGCGAGGCTCTCCAGCTTGCGCTCGTCGCGGCCCCCGGCGACCAGGTTCGCGCCGCCGGGTCTCTCCGCGAGCCTCCGGCAGAGCTCCGAGCCTATACCCCCGGTAGCCCCGAGAACCACGTAGACGGGGGTCGTGTCCGAGTTAGCCATGTACGATTCCTTTCTCCTTCTTTTGCATAGCCGCGGCGCGGCGGATGGTCCCGAGGTGGATGTCCACGGTGTGCTCGACCTCGCGGGCGTAGCCCCCGGCCATGGTCACGGCCACGGGGAGGCCGCGCTCCCGGCAGCCTTCGAGCACCAGGCGGTCCCGCTCGGCGAGCCCTTCCTTCGTGACGGCGAGCCGCCCGAGCCGGTCGCCCTCGAACGGGTCGGCCCCGGCCAGGAAGATCGCGAGCGAAGCCCCGCCCGGCCTCCCCGCCCCCGAGCCCTCGAAGGCCCTCTCCAGGCCCTGCTCCAGCGCCCCGAGGTACGCCGTGTCGTCCGCGCCGTCCGGGAGCTCGACGTCGAGGTCGCTCCTCTCCTTGTTGAACGGGAAGTTCTTCTCCCCGTGGATGGAGAAGGTGAAGACGGAGGGGTCGCCGGAGAGGATCTCGGCCGTGCCGTTACCCTGGTGGACGTCGGTGTCGAGGACCACGACCCGCTCCACGAGCTTCTCGGCCTGGAGGGCGCGGGCGGCGATGGGGGAGTCGTTGAAGATGCAGTAGCCCTCGCCCCGGTCCGTGAGGGCGTGGTGGGTGCCACCGGCGAGGTTCGCCGCGAGGCCGTCTTCCAGGGCCGCCCGGCAGGCCCCGAGCGTGCCGCCGGAGGCCCGGCGCGAGCGCTCGACCGCAAGCTCGGACCAGGGGAACCCGATGCGGCGCAGCTCCTTCTCTGAGATGGTGCCGTCGGCCACGCGCCGCAGGTATCCGGGGTCGTGGGAGCGCGTGATCTCACGGTCCGTCACGGCCTCCGGCAGCCGCAACTCCCCCGGGCCGGTGATGCCCTCGGCCTCGACCCTCTCCCGGAGCATGGAGTACTTGACCATCGGGAACCGGTGGCCCTCCGGAAGAGGGAGCACGAAGGTGTCGCTGTAGAAGACCTTCATGTGTTCACCGTCTCGGCCATCGCGCCAATCTAGTACATCCCGTCCGCGGGTGCGAGGTTAGCTTTCATAATGCCTCGAAGGACAGTATGCTAGATTATACGGTCGTGGCGGAGCAGGGAGACCCCGGTGCAGGATAAGCTCTTCGACGAGGGCGCAGGCAGGGTGGAGCCGCCGGAGCCGGGCCTCTACCTCGGCACCTCCGGCTGGTCCTACAGCGACTGGGAGGGCACGCTCTACACCCCTGGCACGCCCGCCGCGGGACGCCTGCCGCAGTACGTCCGGCGCTTCGCCACCGTGGAGATAGACTCGACGTTCTACGGCACCCCGCGGGCCTCCACCGTGGACCGGTGGCGGGAGATCGCCCCGGAAGGCTTCCGGTTCGCCGCCAAGTTCCCGCGGGAGATCACGCACGACAAACACCTCGCAGGCGCCGCCCGGGAGGCGGAGGCCTTTGTCCGGACGATGGAGCCTCTGGGCGACCGCCTCGGGCCACTGCTGTTGCAGCTCCCGCCGGGCTTCTCCGTCGAGGGTATGGAGGTCCTGGAGAAGTTCCTCGAAGAGCTGCCGGAGGGCTTCCGGTACGCGGTCGAGGTGCGCCACCGGAGCTGGGTCGGGTCGGACCTCCCGGCGATGCTCGGGGAGCGGGGGGCCGCGCTCACCCTGGTGGACTACCCCGGGATGCCGCGCATGGAGGAGTTCACCGCGAGCTTCGTTTACATAAGGCTCCTCGGCGACCGGCGGGAGTTCCCGGGCGGCCACACCCACCCGAAACGGGACCGCGCGGAGGACCTGCGGTGGTGGTCGGCGCTCGCGGACCGCGCGCTCGGCGAGGGGCGGGAGGTCTACCTCTACGCCAACAACCACTACCAAAACCACTCGCCCTCGACCCTGGAAGAGTTCCTGGAGGTCCGTCAGGAGGACGGGCGGTGAGCGTGCCCGTGGTCTTCAGCACCGGCTCTCTGTTCCCGTTCGGCCTCGAACGGGTGTACGGTTGGGTCTCGGAGTCCGGCTACGACGGGGTGGAGGTGATGATGGACGAGCGGTGGGACACCCACCAGGAGGACTACCTCTCCGCGCTCTCGAAGGAGCACGGCGTCCCGGTGCGGGCGCTCCACCCGCCGCTCGGGGCCGGAGCGTGGAGGCTGGACCCCGGCGAGACCCTGGTGCGGGTCGCCCGGCTCGCCCGCCGGCTCGGGGCGGATGCGGTCGTCGCCCACCCGCCGCCGCCCGGCCGGGCTCAGGAGGCGTGGAGCGCCGGTCCGCTCGCCGAAGCCCGGAAGGAGGGCGTCGCCGTGGCGGTAGAGAACATGCCGCCCCGGACGGCGCGGCGCTTCCCGTTCCTCCGCCGCAGTCCCGGCAGCAGCTACCTCCCCGGGCACCTCGCGGGCCTCGGGGACGTGACCCTCGACACCAGCCACGTCGGGGCCGCGAGGCTCGACCTCCTCGAGGTCTTCTCCGAACTCTCCGGCAGGCTCCGCCACGTCCACCTCTCCGACTCCCGGCTGACCGGGCGGGACGAACACCGCGTCCCCGGCAGGGGAAAGATGCCCCTCAAGGAGCTCCTCGCCGCCCTCGGTCCCTCCGGCTACCCGGGCGTGGTGAGCCTGGAGCTAAAACCCTGGCCGCTCGGCGCCCCCGAGCCCCGTGAGATACAGGCCCGCATGCGGGAGGCGCTGGAGTTCGTCCGCGACGGGCTCGCCTAGGACCGGAGCCTCAGCCCGCGCGGTAGGAGCTCCTCGAAGACGGGGGGCGCCGAAGGGCTCCACCCGAAGAGCCCACGAGCTCCGCGACCACCCCGCCGCGGCCGTAGATCAGGGCGGGACGCACCACGACCGGCCGGACGCCGTACGTATCCCCCGGCCCGAGTACCTCCCGCTCAACCGCCGGGCGCCAGCTCCACCGGGCTGCTCTCGTCGGCTGGCGGGGTCTCCGAAGCCTTTCTCGCGGACCCGGCGGCCGCCTACCGGGAGTTGCCGTTGGAGCTACCTGCGGGAGCTGAAAACGGGAGACGAGCCGGCAGGTGGTAAGCTCTCCGGAGACCCGTTTAGACAGGAGCGTGCTCGTATGAAGGACAGGCGGTTGGAGAAGCTGGCCCGGGTGCTAGTCGACTACTCTATAGAGGCGGGGGAGGGGGATCAGGTCTTGCTCTCGGGTGGTACCGTCGCCGAGCCCCTGATAAAAGAGGTCTACGCCCGGCTGCTCGACGTCGGGGCGGTGCCCGTGCCGCTGGTGACGCTGCCGGGGACGCAGGAGGTCTTCTTCGAGCACGCCCGCGACCTGCACTACGAGAAGACCCCGCCGGCGCTCTACTCCGTCTACGAGCAGGCCGACGCCTTCGTCTCCGTCATGGCCCCGACCAACACGCGGGCGCTCGCCGGGGTGGACCCCCGGAAGCAGCAGGCCCTCGGCCGCCGGGACAAGCCCTTGAGGGAGATGGTGCTGGGCAAGGACCGCTGGATCCTGACCCAGTACCCGACCGAGGCGCTGGCCCAGGAGTCCGAGATGAGCCTCGGGGAGTTCGAGGACTTCTCCTTCGAGGCCATGGCGCTCGGCGAGGACGACCCCGTGGCGTTCTGGCAGGAGAAGAGCCGCAAGCAGCAGGGCCTCGCGGACCGCCTCGACCAGGCCGAGGAGATACGCCTCTTGGGCCCAGAGACCGACCTCACGCTCTCCGTAGCGGGCCGGACCTTCCTGAACAGCGCCGGGAGCCACAATATGCCCTGCGGCGAGGTCTTCACCGGACCCGTCGAGGACGCCGTAGACGGCACCGTCTACTTCGGCGTCCCGACGGCCGTGGCCGGGCGCGAGGTCTCCGGCGTGCGGCTGCGGTTCGAGGGCGGCAAGGTCGTCGAGGCCAGCGCGGAGAAGGGCGAGGAGTACCTCATGAGCTCCCTGGACGCCGACGAGGGCGCCCGCAGGCTCGGGGAGCTCGGTATCGGGACCAACTACCACATACCCCGGGCCACCAGGAACATCCTCTTCGACGAGAAGCTCGGCGGCACCGTCCACCTCGCCATAGGACAGTCCTACGAGAAGACCGGCGGCAAGAACACCTCCAGCGTTCACTGGGACATGATCTCCGACCTCCGCGAGGGCGGCGAGCTCTACGCCGACGGGGAGCTGATCCAGAAGGACGGCAAGTTCCTCGGCTTCGACCTCGGAGGTTGAGACCGGCGGCCCGCGCCGGAGTAGCCCCTTACGGGAAGGTTTATACTCGTCGGCGGCCGAGAACGCACGGGAGGCGCGGAGGGTGACGAGACCCGGTATCACGAGCAGAGGACCCTCCGGCGTCCCACAGGGGACCGGGGAGCCTGCGTGAGCTACGATGCCGTGTTCCTGGACGTGGACGGCACCCTGCTCTGGGTGGACATGGACGTCCGGGGCTACGTGGAGGACCTCGCGCCCTACCGCCGCAACGGTGACCTGACGGTCGAGAGCGCGCGCGGGCCGGTCTGGAAGAGCCTGCGGCGTCACATAAAAGAGAACATCAACCATCCGACCTCCGGGGAGCTCGCCCGGTTCAAGCTCGAGAACGCGGTCCGGACCGCCCGGGAGCTGGAGATAGAGGCTCCTTCGCCGCTCCTCACGGAGGTGGCGGAACGCCGGATCTCCTTCAACCCCTACCCGGAGGCCGAGGGCGTGCTGCGGGAGCTCGGGTCCCGGGGCCTGCCGCTCTACGTGGTCTCCAACTGGGACATCCTCCTTGAGAAGGTCCTGCGGGACCTCGGCTGGATGAATTACTTCGAGGCCGTGGTCGTCTCGGCGGTGGTCGGCTCTGAGAAGCCGGACGGCGGGATCTTCGAGGAGGCCATCCGGGCCAGCGGCGTCATCGACCCCTCCCGGGCCGTACACGTCGGCAACGACCCCGTCTCCGACGTGCGGGGCGCTCGTGCCCGCGGCCTCGACGCCGTCCTGGTAGACCGGGACGGCGGGGGCTCCCCGGAGGCCACCGCCACGATACCGGACCTCGGCGGCCTCCCGGACCTGCCGGGCTTCGAGGGAAAGTAGACCGTGCTCGGCGACGAGTATCCCTCCGGCCACGAGATAGACAAGCCACGCATCGAGCGGGCGGTCCGCGAGATCCTGCTGGCAATCGGCGAGGACCCGGAGAGGGAGGGCATCCGGGATACCCCCCGGCGGGTAGCCGATGCCCACGAGCACCTCTTCGCCGGTCTCGGCGAGGACCCGACGAGCCACCTGGACGTCGGTTTCTCCGAGGACTACGGTGAGATGGTCCTGATCCGGGACATCCCCCTGTACAGCATGTGTGTCGCTAGCAAGCAACTCGTCAACACGGTCTCCGGGGCCAAAAAGGCGTGTGAAGTCGAGGCTGGCGATGAACTGTGGACCCTTGAAAAGGGCTTCCTGGCGAAGACGACGGTCGAGCAAGTTTCCTCGCGCAAGACCTACGACATAGTGGACGTCAGGACCTCGAAAGGCTCCATAAAGGTAACGAGAGACCACCCGGTAAAGACCGGGAAAGGGTGGTGCGAGGCAGGTAGCTTGAGGCCCGGAGACCTGGTCGAGTGGTTTCCTCCCCGGAAGCTCTGCCGCAGTACACCGTCGGTGGCTCCGGGTTACGAGCTAGGTTACCTGCTGGGAGCCGTAGCCTCCGAAGGCAGCATACAAGAGCGGCGCAGGGTCTCGGTCGTGGTCGGAGATCACCGGTTCGCGCAGAAGATAGCGGATTCCTGGCGAACATCCTTCTCTATAGATGCCAGGGTCGAAAGCATCCACGTGGATTCCGGCCATCTGGGACGTAAAATACCCATGTACAGGGTCCGGGTAGTCTCCAGCTACGTGGGAGAGAAGATCAGTGATTGGCTGGGTCTCAGACCGGACTCGCAGGACAAGACCCGGGATTTCAGGTTCCCGAAGGTCGTTACCTCCTCAGAGGAGATGACCAGGGGATTTCTGGAAGGGTACATAGAGGGGGGTGGTTGCCGCTCTGGCTCCGGAAGCCGGATTATTACTGCCAACACCGAGTTTGCTGAAGAACTCTCTGCCTACCTGCAGACCTCACGAGGACGCGCGAGAGAGGGAATAAGCACCGTCTACGTCTCGGACAGGTGGCACCAGCCGGGGTGGTACGGGAAGCACGGGTTCAGGCAACAGTCCGACTGGTACGTACCCCAGGACTCGCAGTTTGCCGAGGTAGAGGCCGTCGAGAACGCCCACGAGTCCACCAAACCCACCACGGTGTACTCCTTCAAGTGCGAGCCTTACCCGACTTTCCTGGTCGGCGGTCACCTGACGCATAATTGTGAACACCACTTAATACCCTTTATCGGCAAGGCCAGCGTCGGCTACGTCCCGAGCGAGCGGGTGATCGGGCTCTCCAAGCTGGCGCGGGTGGTGGAGGGCTACGCGCGCAGGCCCCAGCTCCAGGAGCGGCTCACCGCCCAGATCGCGGACGCCCTATACGGGGGCGTCGGTTCACAGGGCTCGATAGTCGTGATCGAGGCGGAACATCTCTGCTACGACCGCGAGACCGAGATACTGACGCCCCGGGGGTGGGTGCGCTTCGACGAGCTGGACGTGGAGGACAGGGTCGCCCAGGTAGACCCGAGCTCGCTGGAGATGAACTTCGTCTCCCCGCTTTCCTATGTCCGCTACCGTTACTCGGGGCCCATGCTCAAGTGGCGTAGCGAGACGACCAGCCTCCTGGTAACACCCGAGCACAGGATGGTCTACCGGACCGACTGGGATTTCCGGCGAGGGCCTGGTTTCCCGTGGTCCGTCGCCCCGGCCTACTCCATGCCGCCCTCGTTCTACGTACCGCAGGCTGTAACCTGGAGCGCGCCGGACGTTGAGTCGGTCCAGTTCGGAGGCGAGGCGGTCTCCGGGGACGACATGGCCCGGCTCATGGGTATATGGCTGGCCGAGGGGTGCACGAGAGCGGATAAGAGAGACGTTGTTCTAAGCCAGGATACGGGGGACAGGGAGCGGGAGATCTGGGCCTTCCTCGAAACCTTACCCTTCGGCTTCCGGCGTGTCGTGCAACGAGACCGGCCCCGGCACGTCCAGTTCGAGTCCGGCGACGAAGCACTCTACGAAGCCCTCCGGCCTCTCGGTAAATCTGGCGACGAGTCCGTGCCGGAGGCCATCAAGGGTATGAGCACCCGGCAGATCGAGCTGTTCCTCTACTGGTTCGCCCTGGGAGAGGGCCACACCTACAAGCACAATCCCCTGCTCACCCAGTTCGTATCGAAGTCCACCCGTCTGCTGGATGACATACAAGAACTCCTACTGAGGGTAGGCAAGATGGGGGCCGTCCAGAGCTACGAGGATCACTCCCGCCTGGAAGTCAGGAGGCATAAGAGGTCTCCCGAAAAGGGCCACAAGGGCTGGGGCAAGCTGCGGGCGCACCACCGCGAAGAGGTGAGCTTCGACGACGAAGTATTCTGCGTGAACGTGCCCACCGGCGCCGTCCTCGTGCGCCGTGAAGGACACCCCGTCGTCAGCGGTAACTGCATGACCATGCGCGGCGTGCAGAAACCGGGCAGCGTCACCGTGACATCCGCGGTCCGGGGGCTGCTCAGAGAGGATGAGAGCCGCCGCAACGAGGCACTCGCCCTCCTCTCCCGTGGAGACCACAGGTAGCTTCAGACTTCCCGGGTGATGCCGGGAGCCCTTCTTACCGCGCTCGACGCCTCCGGTGCTGGCCGGGCGTTTCACCCCGTTGCTCGCCGGTGACCAGGTAGACGGTGCACGCACCGATCCCTACGCCGTGGTCGGCTATGCGCTCCAGGTAGTGGGCTGCCAGCGCGGTCCGCACCGACCGTCCGCAGGGTACTGTCTCGCCGGAGCTTGCCAGCGAGCTCATCACCCGGTCGTAGAGCAGGTCCACGCGGTCGTCCTCCGCCTGGAGGCGGCGGCCACGGTCCGGGTCCCGGCTATCGAAGGTGGCGAGGGCTTCCCGGAAGATCCAGGCGGCCCTCCGGGCCATCTCGGGGATGGCATCGTCGGGGCTCTCCTCCCACGGTCCATCCTCCGTGCCGGAGAACGTCTGCAGGGTGTGCTCGCAGAGTGCCCCGGCGCGCACCGCGTGCTCCGCAACGGCCCGCACGGAGCCGAGGAGCCGGAGGTCCCGGGCCACCGGAGCCTGCCGGGCCTGCAGGATCAGGCACCGCTCCTCGATCTCCGCTCCGCGTTGCTTGAGACGTGCTCTCCTCCCCGGGCTCTCTCCAGGGGTGAGAGGCTCGCGGGTCTCTATAGCCCCGCCCATCACCTCCAGGAGCTCTCCCACCTCCTGGCCGAGGTCCAGAGCTTCCCGGGAAGCGCTGTCAAGCTCCTGCTGGAAGCTCTCCCGGAGCATTTTGCGGTTGTGTAGAACATCCATTCCTGGCCTCCTGTGTGAGGGTTGTCTCACGATAGTACGGCACGGGCTCAGTTCAACGAGCCGGCCTGCGCCTGCGAGAGTTGCGCCGCGTTCGATAGCTGCGCCAGGGCGGTCGACAGCAGCGCCGCGTCCGCCGCGTGCTTCGGGTAGCTGCCGCTGTTCTGCGCTCTCTTGCTCAGCGCCTCCATTATCTTGAACAGGCAGTTGGCTCCCCACCTGCGGTCCGCCTCGGTCCCGCTGTACTTGGCGACGTTCAACACCGCATACACGCTCTGGGGGTGAAGCCCGCCGCTGTTGCCGTGCGGAACGAAGTAGTCGTGCTCCGCCAGCAGACGGTCCACTACCTGCCGGGCGTCCTGCAAGCGCCCGGCCTCCTGAGTGGGCAGGTAGGCGCCGCCGATCAACTTCAACGCCATCGCCTGATGGTCGCCGGACCGCCGAGCGTAGTCCCGGATCAACTCGAAAAGCTCTGCAAAATCCCCGCGACCGTTCTCTGATCCCACTACCGAACCTCCTCCTCTGATGGTCTATGTGGCGCTCCAGGAGCCCTCAGAAGCCTCGGAACCGGTCCTGAGCTCCCTCGATGAGTGAAGTAGACCCGGGCTTAGCCCGTTGCTAGAAAGGAGAATCGAGGGAGCTCTGTAGGGCCTCCGCCGTACGAGGCTTCCGAAGGCTCCTGAGGGTTCCCGGAGGCGCGACCGCTAACCTCTATACAATCGCTAGCTCCTCATGTTCCACTCACCTCCTCTGCCGTACGACCGGCTCAATATGTTTTAGCCTAACCTAAATTACCGTCTCTCTGTCGGCTGGTCAAGGTCTGTTCTGTCTCTCCGGAGCACCTGTACCGGGTTTGTATAGCCTCCTGATGCGCTTCTAATATATTTATGAGCATTGGAGATCTTGACTGTTAGAACTTCATGATTCATAATTTAGCCGTCCCTAAACAATTA
>JACCZN010000043.1 GCA_013695915.1 Rubrobacter sp. | reverse complement strand
CCAGTATGTTGCCCTGGACGGTGTAGTAATCTCCCGTCGCGTCTCCGGCCCAGTCAAAGCAGTCCTCCCCGGTAAAGGCTGCCGCGTTCCCCCTGGCATCGACGACGCCGACCTGGCGGTGCGAGCGTCCCTCGTCCTTGCCGGTCAGGGTCTCGACCACCTCCCGGGCGCTCCCCCCGGAGGCCATGAGGTCCAGTCCTTCCGATCCGTAAGCAGGGTTAGCGTGGGCCTGCGTCGCTACAGCCCCCACCCCGGCGCGGGCCCAGGACACTACCGAGCCGACCGCAAGGAACTTCGATTGCACCGCCACCCCGAGTTCCTCTGTAGCCGGATCCAACCCCACTATAGAGAACGTAGCAACGGGTCTTTGCACTCCCCCATAACCCCCCGAGTACCGCTCGTTACCGCTCAAATCCCCTCCAAAGCATTCTTCTACCACACAACTAAGACTGCATTTTGGGGTCCAGGGCCTCGCGTATCCCGTCGCCCAGCAGGTTGAACCCGAGCACCGCAAAGAAGATCGCCATGCCCGGGAAGAACGCCATCCACCAGGCCGATGTCAGGTACGACTGGGCCTGGTAGAGCATCGAGCCCCAGCTCGGCACGCCAGGCGAGGCCCCAAGTCCTAGAAAAGAGAGCGTCGCCTCCGCGATTATCGCGTAGCCGAGGGCCAGGGTGGTCTGGACCAGCAGAGGCGGCAACGAGTTCGGGAGCACGTGACGCAGCATTATCGGCAGGTGGCCCACGCCGACAGACCGGGCCGCCTGCACGTACTCGAGGTTCCTGACCGTCAGCACCTGTCCGCGGGTGATCCTGACAAAAGCTGGCGTAAAGCCTATCCCGATGGCGATCATGGCGAAGGTGAGCCCACCACCGAGGATGGCCGCGATGACGAGTGCCAGTATAAGGAAAGGGAAAGCCTGAATGCTGTCTATCAGGCGCATGATCAGGACCTCATCCAGAAAGCCCCGGAAGTACCCGCTAATGAGGCCCAGCGGCACCCCCAGACCAATAGCGATACCAACAGAGGTTAGAGAGGCCTGCAGCGAGATACGCGAGCCGTGGATGACCCGGGATAGGATATCGCCTCCCAGAGAGTCCGTTCCCAGGAGGTACGTACCGTTCGGGGACTGGAGGGTCACAGCGTAGTTCTGACCGTACGGGTCATACGGTGCGAGAAGAGGCGCGAAGATGGCGGTCAGGATCATGGTCGTCACGATGCCCAGACCGATGACGGCGAGCCTATTGCGAGAGAATCTCCGCCACAGCGTAGCGAAACGTCCTGGGGAGCCGACCCGAGCCTCAGGAGCTTCTTCCGGAGCCCTCTTTACCGTCCCACTCGATTGCGGCTTACTCATTGTTGGACCCGCGTCCTGGGGTCTACGAGAGCGTAGAGGATATCTACCAGCAGGTTGACTAATATTACTGTTAGCGCGATAACCAAAATCGAGCCTTGAACCGTCGTGTAGTCACGGCTCAGTATGGACTCCACCACCAACCTGCCGAGGCCAGGGATCTGAAACACCGTTTCCGTTACGACCAGACCGCCAAGCAGACCGGCAACTTGCAGACCACTGGCCGTTACGAACGGGATGAGAGCGTTCCTGACAGCGTGGCGTATTACCACGAACCGTCTGGAGAGGCCTTTAGAGAAGGCGGTTCGGACGTAGTCGGAGCCTAACTCCTCCAGCAGGCTGCTCCGTAACATCCTGGTGAGCTCCCCGGACTGCCGGAGGCCCGTGGCTATCACCGGTAACACCATGGCGTAGAGGTTGGCGACGGGGTCCTGGAAGAAGGGGACGTAGCCCGAGGCCGGAAACCATCCGAGCCCGACCGCAAAGACTACTATGAACATCATTCCCAGCCAGAAGTGCGGGATCGAGACCCCCCCGAGCGCGAACACCGTTCCCAGGTAGTCGACCCAGGTGCCCCTCCTGCTCGCGGAGAGGATGCCGACGGTAACCGAGATCAAAAGGCTGATCATAAAGGCGCCGAGCGCCAGCTGGAAGGTCGGCGGAATCCTCTGTAATATGAGAGAGAGAACGGGTGCTCCGTCTACCAGCGAGTCTCCTAGATCACCCCGCACTGTATCGCCCAGCCACGAGGCATACTGCACGACGATGGGATCGTTGAGACCTAGCTCTTCCCTCATCGCCTCCCGGGCCTCTTCGGGGGCTTCCTGGCCCAGGATGACGGTCGCCGGGTCGCCGGGAATCATGTTGATCATCGAGAAGACCATGACCGAGACGATCAAGAGTATCGGTATGGTCAGGAGCAGCCGCCGTACTAGGTAAGCCACGCGTACACCTTACCGTACAGACTTATGATACGACCCCGCTACTCCGCCTCGGACTTGCTAATCTCTGCCGTCCGCAGAATGCCGTCGGGGTTGAACTCGAAGCCCTCCACCGACTGCTGCAAGCCCCACTGGCTGTTCTCGTGGTAGAGGTAGATGTATGGTACCTCGTCGTGCAGGATCTCCATGATCTGATCGTAGATCTCCTTTCGCTCATCCTCGTCAGCCTCTTGGCGGGCGGCGTTTAGCAACTCGTCCACCTCTTCGTTACTGTAACCAGAGTAGTTGTTTACGTCCCCCGTGACCATGAAATCGTAGATATTCTGGTCGGGGTCTACCCGCCCACTCCAGCCGAGTTGCAAAGCTTCATAGTCTTTACGCCCCGCTTGGTCCAGCAGGGAACCGAACTCAACCCGCTCCAGTTCGACCTCGATGCCCGCCGGTTCAAGGGTGTCTTGTACTACTCGGCCCAGTTGCTGTTGCACAGGTGGGGTGCCGACCGTCATCGTAAAGGAGAATCCGTCTGGCTCATCAGCTTCCGCCATCAATTCCTGCGCTTCCTCGACTGTTCCCATTTCGAACTCATCGCTCTCCCCGTGAGCAAAGGAGGTTGGCGCGAACGGAGAGTTTGCTGCTTCGCCTCCCGTGTCTCTCAAGGCTGCGTTGACGATGGCCTCTCGGTCGATCAAGGTATAGACCGCTTTGCGAAGGTTCTCGTCGTCAAACGGCGGCTGCGTGGTGTTAAGCCAGATGCCCTGGTAACCAAGCTCGGGCTCGTTGAAAGACTCGTACTGTTCTCCAGACTCCAAACCCTCTATCTCGTTAAATGGAACGGAGTCGACCACGTCTAGTTGGCCACTTTGGAGGTTGTTGTACTGGACGTTCTCGTCCTCTATCCCCTGGTACTCGACCCGTTCGAGCGTCGGCATCCCCTCCTGCCAGTACTCCTCGAACCTCTCCACCGTGATGCTATCGCCCCTTATCCGCTCAACGAACTCAAAGGGTCCGGTACCGACCGGGTTATTGGAAAAGTCATCTCCGGCTTCTTCAACAGCGGCGGGAGAGACCATCATGCCGGAGCGGTCAGCTAATATGGAAAGGAAGGGGGAGAAGGGCTCACTCAGCTCGACCTCCACCGTACTAGGGTCTACAACCTCCACGCTCTCGACAGGTTCGAGTTCGGCAGCGCGTGTGGAGTCCTCCTCCCGATAGCGGTCCAGGTTGAACTTTACCGCCTCGGCATCGAACTCCGTGCCGTCGTGGAACTGTACATCCTCGACGAGCTCGAACGTGTAGACCGTCTCGTCCCCGGAGACCTCCCAGTCTTCCGCGAGCATCGGCTCCAGCTCACCCTCGCTGTCCACATCGATGAGCTTATCGTAGAGGCTGGCCATTACCTGCCGGTCGACCAGAGCGGTGGAGTCCCAGGGGTCGAAGTCCGGCGGCTCGGCCTGGAGCCCCACGGTCAGCGTATCCTCCGGCGTGCTCGATGCCGCGCCATCCGATGTATCTCCGCCACACCCGCCCCCGACCGAGATACACAACAATGCTACTAAAAACTGTTGGATAGAATTTCTCACTTTTGCCCCCCCAGGTCCTGTCCCCACCTTACCCGGCAGACTATCTTGTCAGCATATCGGCGTTGCCAGGACACGTCAACTCTCGAGCTCTCCTGCTCATCACCCGTGGCCTTGCACCCTCATTTAAAAGCCAAACTCCTCATCCAAAGCTAGCTTTCCACGCTCCTTTCGTACCACCCAAGCATTCATTGCTTTTTCAGGGGTCTCCCTTCCCTGCTTCTACGATCCCACGGTTGGTCCAGATTAACCGAGCGTATCATATTAAGTCACAAGCTTCGGGTATATTGCAAGAGGTAGAGCTTGCGAATCGAATTTCTTATCCTCACGGCCACTACTCCTGCGGCCTCGGGGCAGCGACTTGTTCGGTGTCGGCCTGATATACCCTACTCCACCGCCTTCGGGTCCAGGGCGTCCCGGAGGCCGTCGCCCAGGAAGTTTACGCAGATCACGGTCGTTATGATCATGATCGAGGGGAAGATGGTAAGCCACGGCAGCTCGCGCATGGCGGTGCGGGCGTCCTGGAGCATGTTGCCCCAGGAGGGTGTCGGCGGCTGGATGCCGAGCCCGAGAAAAGAGAGGATGCTTTCGGAGATTATCGCTATGCCCGTAACCAGGGTAGCCTGCACCACCATCACGCCGACCACGTTGGGCAGGATGTGGCGCAGCATGATCCTGAAGCTCGACACCCCGATAGAGCGGGCCGCCTGAACGAACTCGCTCTCGCGCAGGGTGAGCACCTGCGCGCGGACCAGCCGGGCGACCGTCGGCCACAGCAGAGCAGCTAGCACCAGGGCTATTATCTGCGGGCTGAACGTGAAGACGGCACCGAGGACTATGAGCACCGGTAGGAACGGGAGCGCGATCACGAAGTCCGTGAAGCCCGCGCCGGCGGTGTCCACCCACCGCCCGAAGTAGCCGGAGAAGATCCCGATGGCCGCCCCGATCACCGTGGAGCCAACGCCCGCTCCGAGCCCCACCAGGAGCGAGACCTGCCCGCCGTAGAGCACGCGGCTGAACTGGTCCCGGCCCAGCCGGTCGGTGCCCATCGGGTGCTCGGCACTCGGGGCCTCGTTGATGGCGGTGAAGTTCTGCTCGGCAAAGCCGTACGGGGCCAGCCAGGGACCCACGAACGCGGCTACGTAGAGCACCAGAAGGATGACCGCGCAGACCAACGCAAGCTTGTGGCGCTTGAAGCGGGTCCAGATGATCTCACGCTGGGTACGGCCCCGGACCTGCCCGGTCTCCCCGCCCGCGGGACCCGGGTACTGGGGCTGTGGCATTCCTCCGCCGGGTGCGTCTCTTGAATGGTCCACCATCTCCAGGCTCCCTAGTTGTAGCTCACCCGGGGGTCAACCACCGAGTATAGGAGGTCCGCCAGCAGGTTGAACAGCACGGTCAGCACCCCGATTATCATTATGATGGCGCGGGCAACGTTGTAGTCGCCCTGATTCAGCGACTGTATGAGCAGGAAGCCCATCCCCGGCCACGAGAACACGGTCTCGACCACTATCGCCCCGGCGAGCAGCGTCACGAGCTCCAGCGCCACGATGGTGACGATGGGTATGAGCGCGTTCCGGAGGGCGTGCTTGAGGTAGACCACCTTCCGGCTCAGGCCCTTGGCCCGCGCGGTGCGGAGGTAGTCGGCGGCCAGCACGTCCAGCATCGCGCTGCGCTGGAACCTGCTGTAGACGGCGACGCTGGTCACCGCGAGCGCGGTCACGGGCAGCGCGAGGCTGCGCAGCAGCTCCAGCGTGCTGCCGGTGTCCATCCCGGAGACCGGGAATATCCGGTAGCCGAGGAGGTCTGCGAGGTAGATCGCGAAGACTAGCTGGAGGATCAGGCCTAGCAGGAAGACCGGGGTGCTGAAGCCCACGAACGAGAGGAAAGTAACCGTCTTGTCGAGCGTGCTGTACTGCTTGATGGCGGAGTAGATGCCCAGAGGTATACCGAGGGCCAGTCCGAGTATCAGGGAGGAGCCTATAAGCATCACGGTCGGCCATATCCTGTCCGCGATGATCGAGGTTACCTCGGTGCGCTGGCGGAAGCTGATGCCGAAGTCCCCGTAGAAGATCATGTCCCGCATCCAGATGCCGTACTGCACGTACAGCGGCTGGTCGAGGCCGTAGATGGCGGCTATCCGATCCAGGTCCGCGCCGGTGATCTGGGGGTTCTGCCGGAGTTCGGCCAGCGGGTTGCCCGCCAGCGCCACGATGTAGAACACGGCAACGCTAAGGAAGAAGAGTACGAGGAGGCTGAAGAGCACCCTTCTTACGATGTAGGCTAGCAAGCCCCGGTTACCTCCGGCCTCCGCAGTCTACGGCGGTCGTCTCTGGTTGGGAGCATTTCGACTCTCTATCTCTCCAGGGAGGCTCGTGCGGAGGCCGGGCCCGGAGGTTCCGGGCCCGGCGGGCTCGCCGCTACTCGGCGATGGTCCACTCCTCCATGTTCCAGAACGGGCCCGCGATGGTCGGGTTCATCTCCGGGCCTTCGAGGCTCTCGTCGTAGGCGTAGATCACGGTCCGCTGGTAGAGCGGTATGATTGGCACGTCCTCGGCCATCAGCTCCTGGGCCTCTATTATCAGCTCGGCACGCTCGTCCTCATCTACCGTTACGCTGGCCTGCTCCCAGAGCTCGGAGACTTCCTCGTTCCGATAGCGGTAGTAGTTCTGGCCCTCCTCGATGGCGTCGATGGTGAAGAGATTGACGTAGTCGGGATCGGGGTCCGCGAGCCAGGCCCACTGGCCCGCCTCGAAGTCTCCAGCCGGTGTCCGCTCGCCGAAGTAGGTGTCGGCGGCGGAGTTGTTGATGGTGACGTCTATACCGACCTCACCGAGCTGGTCCTGCACGACCTCCTGCAGGGTCTCCCGGAGGGCCTCGCCGGCGGTCGTGGAGAACTCTATGCTCGTGTCCGCGCCCTCGGCCTCGGCCTCCTCGACTAGCTGCCGGGCCTGATCCTGGTCGAAGGAGTACTGCTCCCACGCCGGGTTGTAGAACTGCTCCTGGTCCGGAACTATCGGGCTGTCGAGCGTCACGGCCTCGCCTTCGAGGACCTCGTCTATTATCTGCTGGCGGTCGATGCCGTAGGCTACGGCCTGCCGGAGTGGGAGGCTATCCACCTCGTCGAGCTGGAAGCCGATATGCTCCCACTGGGTACCGGCCCCGGTCTGAACCTCCGTGCCGTCGAAGTCTTCGAGCCTCGGGATGAGCCCGATGTCGAGCTGCGGCTCTATGAAGTCTATGGAGCCTGCCTCCAGCTCGTTCACGAGCGTCTGGGAGTCCGGCACGAACCGGTAGACGACCTCGTCGAGGCCGGGCTCCTCACCCCAGTAGTCCTCGTTCGCGGTGACCGTGAGGCTCTGGCCCCGGTTCCACTCATCCAGCACGAACGGCCCGCTGCCGATGATCTCCTCGTTCAGGTCCGAGTTGAAGTCTACGTCGTCCTCGCCGTAGATGTGCTCCGGGATTATCCCGGGCGAGCCCGGCGAGCTAACCAGGAGACTCCGCCACGGGGCGTAGGGCTCGGAGAAGGTCATCCGGACCGTCTGCTCGTCCGGGGTCTCGAACTCCTCGATCAGCTCCCACCCCTCGCGGGAGATGATCTCGTTGTCCTCGTCCATGATCTGGTCGTAGGTGAAGCGGGCGTCCTCGCTGGTGAGGGGCTCGCCGTCGGAGAAGGTTATGCCCTCCTGCAGCGTGTACTCGATGGTGAGCGGGTCCTCGCTAACGACCTCCGGCTGCTCTTCCGCCAGCTCAGGCTGATAGGCCGTGTCGAGGTCCTCGAGGTCCGGGGTAACCTGTAGCGGAGACTCTAGGATGCCGTCGGTCACCTGGCTGGTCACCGCGAGGTCGCCGCCGACGATAAAGGCGTTCAGGATGTCGGGCTCCTGGTTCAGTCCGGCTACGATGCCGTTGCCCTCGGCCTCCGGCGCCTCGCCGTTGCCCTCTTCCTGTTCGCCCTCCTCTGCTCCCTCGCCGCAGGCGGCCGCCACGAGGCCGACGGCGAACACGACCGCTACCAGCAGTAGTAGCCGCGGGCTCCTCGTAAACCAGTGCTTCAAAGTTCCTCCTTCTTTGCGTCTATCTCCCGGCTCCCCCGCCGGGAAGCCTGAGACTCCTGTCAGTGGAATCGCTTATCCGTGGGCCTTGATCTATCGGTAGCCTCTGGATCGCCCTTCTAGCCCCAAAGAACTTGCTGGCCTCGCAGGTCCCCCCGAGCCTGCTTCTGTGCCGTACTACGGAGCCGTGATGACTCCGGATTATCTCCATGTGCCGCCATTAAGGCATAGGTCACCCGAGGATTGCAAGAGCGGGAGGACCGGCACACCAGGTTCATTGCTCTCCCTCCTCCGGCAGCTCGGGCCAGTCGGTGAGGTACACCCCGGCCACGAACCCGTAGACGCTCTCGCCGGGGACCCTCTCTTGCCCGGCGAACTCGTCCGCGAGCTCCCGCATCCTCTCCGCGAACTCCCGAGCCCGCGAGCGGGGTATGCGGGCGTGCCGGATGGCGGCCTTGATGTCCGGGGGCTCACCCGGCTCCGGGGGCGCGTACTCCTCCATGGCCCGCCGGAAGAAGGCGAAGGGCTCCGCCGTGAGAGCCCCCTCCGAGTCCACGAACTTGAAGACCCGCGCAACCCGCCCGTAGTACTTCTCCGTCAACGCCCGCACCCGCCGGGTACGGACCACCTGGATCAAGCCCGCACCCTCCAGCACCTTCAGGTGGTGCCCGAGGCTCCCCTTCGGCACCCCGATGGCCTCCGCTAGCTGGCTGGTCGTCGCCGCCCGCTCGGAGAGCAGCCCGAGCACCTTGCGCCGCGTGTCGTCCCCGAAGGCCCGGAACTGCTCCGTACCAGAGACCTCCGCCATCTCCGCGAGCTCGTAGTCCGGGCTTTCGGAACGTTTGACCATTTTCGTATGGTCTGCTATTTTCGACCACGTTTCAAGTGGTTCTGCGGCGGGGTCCCGCCGGTCGCGGGTCTTGTAGAGAGGGGCATCATGGAGGCCGGGTTGCGGCGGTTGAGGGAGCGGTTGGCGGAGGTCTACGACCTGCGGTACGCGGCGGCGGTCCTGTACTGGGACCAGGCGACGTACATGCCGCCGGGCGGGGCGGCGGCGCGGGGGCGGCAGCTCGCCACGCTGCGGCGCATCGCGCACGAGAAGTTCACCGACCCGGCGCTCGGGGAGCTTCTGGAGGAGCTGCGGCCCGTGGAGGAGGAGTCTCCCTACGGCTCGGACGAGGCGGCCCTGGTACGGGTCACCCGCCGCGAGCACGAGCGGGCGGCGCGGCTGCCGCCGGAGTTCGTGGCGGAGCTTTCGGGGCACACCTCCGCCTCGTATGCGGCCTGGACCCGGGCGCGGCCCGCGGACGACTTCGAGGGCATGAGGCCGTACCTGGAGAAGACGCTGGAGCTGAGCCGCCGGTACGCGGAGTTCTTCCCCGGCCACGAGCACCCCGCGGACCCCCTGATCGAGGTCTCCGACCACGGCATGACGGCCCTGTCGGTCCGGGCCGCGTTCTCCGAGCTGCGGGAGGCTCTGGTGCCGCTGGTGGCAGAGGTCTCCGGGCGGCCGCTCCCGGACGACTCCTGCCTCCGGCAGCCGTTCGACGAGGCCGGACAGTTCGCCTTCTCGGAGGAGGTCATCCGGCGCTTCGGCTACGACTTCGAGCGCGGGCGGCAGGACCTGACCGTCCACCCATTCGCCACCAAGTTCTCCACCGGAGACGTGCGGATCACGACCCGCTCCAGGGAGAACGACCTGCGCAGCCCGCTGTTCCCGACGCTCCACGAGTCCGGCCACGCGATGTTCGAGCAGGGCGTGAGCGGGGCGTACGAGGGGACTCCCCTCTCCAGGGGCACCTCGATGGGCGTACACGAGAGCCAGTCGCGGCTGTGGGAGAACCTGGTCGGGAGGAGCCGCCCCTTCTGGGAGTTCTTCTACCCCCGGCTCAGAGACGCGTTCCCGGAGCAGCTCGGCTCCGTGGAGCAGGAGGAGTTCTACCGCGCGATCAACCGGGTCGAGCGGTCCCTGGTGCGCACCGACGCCGACGAGGTGACCTACAACCTGCACGTCATACTGCGCTTCGACTTCGAGCTCGCGATGCTGGAGGGCAACCTCGCGGTGCGGGACCTGCCGGAAGCGTGGCGCGAGCGGCTGCGGAAGGACCTCGGGGTGGTACCGGAGACCGACCGCGACGGCGTGCTGCAGGACGCGCACTGGTTCAACGGCACCATCGGCGGCATGTTCCAGGGCTACGCTCTGGGCAACATAATGAGCGCGCAGTTCTTCGACGCCGCGCTCCGGGAGCACCCGGAGATACCGGGCGAGGTCTCCTCCGGGGAGTTCGGCACGCTCCACGGCTGGCTCACGGAGAACGTCTACCGGCACGGCAAGAA
>JACCZN010000264.1 GCA_013695915.1 Rubrobacter sp. | reverse complement strand
CGGCGCTTCCACGAGGACCCGGACTCCGCGCTCCTCGCTTTGGCGTGAGGACCACTCGCAACAACATCTCCAACAGCTTCACCAGGCTCCAGGTAGCAGACCGCGCCGGCGCCATCATCCGCGCCCGGGAGGCCGGGATTGGAGGGGACGCTCCATAGAAAGGGCGGGAGCTGAAACCACCCGCCTCCAAATAGTCGCTACTCCGCACTGCGTTAGTATCTCGGCACGCTCGGGTCTGTCTCGTTGCTCCAGGCCTCGATTCCTACCCTGACGTTGTAGACGTTCTCGAAGCCGGCCTCCTGGAGGTAGGGACCTTCGACCGGGGCTCCGTGGCGGGACCCGGACCTGTCTTGTGCCGGACCTATATAATCCGGTGCCTGTGGACTCTGTGAGCCTCTCAAGGACTCCCGCGCGGCGCCCCGCGCGGCTGTACCGCCCATGAGCCGGGAGCGCGAGGCCCCGGCGGCCGTCGCGCCGGCGGGTGCCGTTGCGGCTGGCCGGGTCGGGGTGCGGAGGTTCCGGGTCCGGGTGGGGCCGTGGTCGGTACACGCCCGCGAGTCGCTCGGAGGGGAGACCGGAGACTATCCGCCCGTGGTGCTGGTCCACGGGGTGGTCGTCTCCGGACACTACATGCTCCCGACCATAAGAGTCCTCGGCCGGTACCGCCACGTCTACGCGCCGGACCTGCCCGGTTTCGGAAGGAGCGAGGGCCCTGGAAAGCCCCTCGATATATCCGGGCTCGCCCTCTCGCTCGCGGGCTGGATGCGGGCGGCCGGTATAGAGAAGGCCGACGTGGTGGCCCACTCCTTCGGGTGCCAGATCGCCGCGGAGTTCGCCGTGCGGAACCCGGAACGGGTCGGTAGGCTCGCGCTCCTCGGGCCGACGGGCAACCCCGAGAACCGCAGCGAGATCGCCCAGATCGGGCGTTGGGCGCTCGACTGCTTCCGGGAGCCTCTGAGCGTCTGGGTCAGCTACGTCTGCGGCTTTCTCTCCTTCGGTCCCCGCCGCTCGATAGGCAGCCTCACCTACTCGCTCGGGGACGTGATGGAGCAGCGGCTCGCCGCCCTCGAAGTCCCCACGCTCGTCGTGCGCGGCTCGCTGGACCCCCTGGCGAAGCAGGGCTGGGTCGAGAGGATGGTGGACCTCCTGCCCGACGGCCGGCTCGCCGTGATACCGGACGCCCCGCACAACGTGAACTACAAGACCCCCCGGCAACTCGTGGAGGTGCTGCTGCCGTTCCTCGACGGGGAGTAGGACCTCTACTCCCCCACGGGCTCTCCCGCCAGGAAGCGCTCTACGGCTTCGTTGAACTCCCCGGCCCGGTCGAACATCGGGACGTGGCTCCCGCCCTCCATCATGAGGAGCCTGGAGCCGGGGATACCTTCCCGCAGGGCCCTGGCGAGCGTGGTCGGTACGAAGTCGTCGTGCCGGCCCCAGACCAGGAGCGTGGGGGCAGCGACGGAGCCGATCTCCTCCCGCACGTCCCCCTGCATCACGTCCCGGGCCGCCCGCAGGAGGGTGCGGGGTCCCGCGCGCAGGGCGTCGTAGGCCACGATGTTCAGGAACCTCGGGTCGGTGTACCGGGCCGTGGTCAGGAGCGGCACCACATAGCCCGTGAGCGACCGGCCCGTCGGTACCCCCGCCGGGGAGACCAGCACCAACCGCCGCACGTACTCGGGACGCTCGACGGCGAGCCGCAGGCAGATGTACCCGCCCATCGAGTGCCCTATTACGTGCGCGGGCCCCACGCCGGTAGCCTCCATCCAGTCCCCGAGCCAGGCGGCGGCCCGTGAGAGGTGGAAGCCGCGCTCTCCGCGGCCCCTACGCAAGAGCCGGTCCTTCAAGCCCCGTTTCGGCAGGCTCTGGCTACCGAAACCCGGCAGGTCCACGAGGTATAGCCTGTACCTCTCCGAGAGCGCCGGTATGTTCCTCACCCACGCCCGCGTGGAGTTCGAGAGCCCGTGAACCAGCACGACGGGCTCGCCCTCACCGATGGCCGTGTACCGGACCGTGGTACCTTTGACCCGGACCTTGTACCGCCGCGGCTTTGTTCCTCTCCTGCGCACCCCTGATGTGTATCATCTTTCGCGCCGCCTGGAACGCTCTCCGGTGATTATTGCGTTCCACACCGGGTATACTTAAAATGTAACAAAGCATATGTAGCAAGTACCCCGAGGAGGCAGAGAGTGGAGACGAACCGCGGCAGCGAGGGGATACTCTCGCAAGAGATGACCGAGCAGCGCGAGCAGGTCGTGGACCTGTTGAAGACGGCGTACTTCATGGAGCTCGAGACGGTCATGAACTACGTGTCCAACTCCGTCAACCCCGACGGCGTGCGGGCGCAGGAGATCAAGGAGTCCCTGGAGCAGGATGTCCAGGAGGAGTTGGGCCACGCCCAGCAGTTCGCCGCCCGGATAAAGGAGCTCTACGGCGTGGTGCCGGGCTCTGCGGAGTTCAGCGCGGTCCAGATGTCGCTGCAGCCGCCAGAGGATCAGGTGGACGTGGCGCACGTCGTAAGGGGTGTGATAGAGGCCGAGAGAGGTGCGATAGCGCACTACACCCGGATAGTGGAATACACCGAAGGGGTGGACCCGGTAACGCAGGACATGGTGATCGACGTGCTCCGCGACGAACAGGGCCACATGCGCCTCTTCGAAGGCTTCCTGAAGGAGTACAAGGCGCTCGGCAAGGCCTGAGAGACAAATCTGCAGCGGAGGCCCGGAGCTCGCTGGCACCGGGCCTCCCGCCCCAGTAGAAGGGGGGAGGGGCTAGAAGCCGGGCACCGGTACCTCGTCGAAGTCCTCTTTGCTCGCGCCGCAGTCCGGGAGCATTTCCTCCACGCGGTAGCCGCAAATGGTACAGGCCCAGTTGAGGGGGACGGATCCACCTTCCTCCCCGGGGGTCTGGCTCTCCGGGTCGTCTGCTCTCTGTTCCTCGTACATGGGAGCCTCCTATCGAGTTCCTGCGGGACCAGTGCTGCCGGGAAGTCGCGCTTGCCGCCGATATACACGGAGTACGAGTGTTCTAAACTACCTGTACCAGGACGGCCACCGCAGTAGAGGGAAAGGCCTTTGAATAACCGTAAAAGCCGGTTATTCTACGGGACGGGTAACGGCAATTACTCCGAGGTCTCCAGTTCATCATCACCGGCGGGAGCGGCTTGCAACGAGCACACGAAACTGTAGTGGTAGAGGGCGTCTCTCCGGAGCTCGACTGCGGGCGCTACCCGGTAAAGCGGGAGGTCGGCGACGAGCTCTCGGTCCGCGCGGACATCTTCAAGGAGGGCCACGACCTGCTCTCCGCGGTGCTCCTCCACCGGAAGAAGGGCAGCGGGCAGTGGTCGGAGACGCCGATGGAGCGCGTAAACGCCGGCCTGGACCTCTGGGGCGGGGGCTTCCTCCTGACGGAGAACACCCGCTACGAGTACACCATCGAGGCCTGGACGGACCACTTCGAGACCTGGCGCTCGGAGGTCGGCAAGAAGGTGGACGACGGCCAGGACGTGGACCTGGATCTCAGGGAGGGACGTCAACTAGTAGAGGAGACCGCCGGGCGCTCCGGCGACGGACGGCTCGCGAAGCTCCTCGACCGGTTCGACGCGGCATCCTACGGGGAGAGGTTGGATCTCGTGTTCTCCGAAGAAGCCCGGAAGCTAATGGCCCGCCACCCGGACCGTTCGCGGGCGACCCGGTACCCGAAGGTGCTGGAGGTCGTGGTGGACCGGGTTAGGGCTCGCTACGGCGCGTGGTACGAGATGTTCCCGCGCTCCGGGGGCACGGAGCCCGGCAGGAGCGCGACCTTCCGGGAGGCCGGGGAGCGGCTGCCGGACATCTCGCGCATGGGCTTCGACGTGGTCTATCTCCCCCCGATACACCCCATCGGCGGCACCCACCGCAAGGGCCGGAACAACGCCCTTACGGCCGTCCCCGAAGACCCCGGCAGCCCCTACGCCATCGGGAGCGAGGAGGGCGGCCACCGGGCGGTACACCCGGAGCTCGGGACGCTCCAGGACTTCCAGCGCTTCGTGGAGGCAACTCGGGACCACGGCATGGAGGTGGCGCTGGACTTCGCGATACAGTGCTCGCCGGACCACCCGTACATAAGGGAGCACCCGGAGTGGTTCAGGTTCCGCCCGGACGGCTCCATAAAGTACGCCGAGAACCCGCCGAAGAAGTACCAGGACATCGTAAACGTGGACTTCCACTGCGAGGCGTGGGAGTCCCTGTGGCGGGAGTTGCGGGACGTCCTCTTGTTCTGGCTGGATCAGGGCGTGAAGGTCTTCCGGGTCGACAACCCGCACACCAAGCCCCTGCCGTTCTGGGAGTGGGCGATCCGGGAGGTCCAGAGCCGGGACCCGGAGATTATATTCCTCGCCGAAGCCTTTACACGCCCGAGGGTGCTCGAAGGGCTGGCGAAGCTCGGCTTTACCCAGTCCTACACGTACTTCACCTGGCGCAACGAGAAAAGGGAGCTCACCGAATACCTCACGGAGCTCACGCAGGGTCCCCCGAAGGAGTACCTGCGCCCGAACTTCTTCGCCAACACCCACGACATCCTGCCAGACATACTCCAGTTCGGCGGCCGGCCCGCCTTCCAGACGCGCCTCGTGCTCGCCGCCACGCTCTCCAGTACCTACGGCATCTACAGCGGCTACGAGCTGGCCGAGAACACCCCGCGCGGAGAGCCCGGAACCACCGTGTACTACCAGGACTCCGAGGTCTACGAGCACAAGGTCCGGGACTGGGACGCCCCCGGCAACATAAAGGACTACGTGGCGCGGGTGAACGAGTTGCGCCGCGACAACCCCGCCCTCCACGAGCTTACGAACCTCCGCTTCTACAACGCCAGCGACGATAACATCTTGTTCTACGGCAAAGCGACAACCGACGGGTCGAACGCCGTGCTCGTGGGGGTGAACCTGGACCCGCACGGGGCTCACGAGGCGGAGCTGGATCTCCCGCTGGAGATCTTCAGTATCGGGGAGGATGAGGAGTACGTAATAGAGGCGCTCCTGGCGGGGGCGGAGGCTCCGGGGCGGGGGCGCCGCCGCCGGTGGCTCTTCGTGCCGGAGGAGAACCCGGCGGAGGTCTTCCGCCTCAGAGAAGCCTGATCAAGAGAGGAGGTGAGAGCGGTGGGAGAAGACCCGCTCTGGTACAAGGACGCCGTCATATATCATCTGCACGTCAAGGCGTTCTTCGACTCGGACAACGACGGTATGGGCGACTTCAAGGGTCTCATGCAGAGCCTCGACTACATAAAGGACCTCGGGGTAACGGCGATCTGGGTCATGCCCTTCTACCCGTCGCCGATGCGCGACGACGGCTACGACATCTCCGAGTACAAGAACGTCCACGAGGACTATGGCGCCAAGCGCGACTTCCGGGCCTTTGTCCGCAAGGCCCACGAGCTCGGCCTGAAGGTCATAACCGAGCTCGTCATAAACCACACCTCCGACCAGCACCCCTGGTTCCAGAAGGCGCGCGCCGCACCGAAGGGCTCGGCGCGACGGAACTTCTACGTGTGGAGCGACACCGCCGAGAGGTACCAGGACGCCCGCGTCATCTTCACCGACACGGAGAACTCCAACTGGGCCTGGGACCCCGAGGCCGGACAGTACTACTGGCACCGCTTCTTCTCCCACCAGCCGGACCTCAACCACGACAACCCCCAGGTCTACAAGGCGATCATGCGCGTCATGAAGTTCTGGCTCGACGCGGGGGTTGACGGCCTCCGGCTCGACGCCATCCCCTACCTCATAGAGCGCGAGGGCACCGACGGCGAGAACCTCCCCGAGACCCACGAGGTGCTCAAGAAGATGCGGGCCGAGCTCGACGCCGAGTACGAGGACCGGTTCTTTCTCGCCGAGGCCAACCAGTGGCCCGAGGATGTGCTGCCGTACTTCGGCGATGGCGACGAGTGCCACATGGCCTTCCACTTCCCGCTGATGCCCCGCATCTTCATGGCCGTCGCCCAGGAAGACCGCCACCCGATAGTCGAGATCATGGACCAGACCCCCGAGATACCGGAGAGCTGCCAGTGGGCCGTCTTCCTCCGCAACCACGACGAGCTCACCCTGGAGATGGTCACCGACCGCGAGCGGGACTACATGTACGGCATCTACGCCACCGACCCCCAGATGCGGATAAACATCGGCATCCGGCGCCGGCTCGCCCCCCTGATGGAGAACGACCGCACCCGCATAGAGCTCCTGAACAGCCTGCTCTTCTCCATGCCGGGGACCCCGGTGATCTACTACGGCGACGAGCTCGGCATGGGCGACAACGTCTTTCTGGGCGACCGGGACACCGTCCGTACCCCCATGCAGTGGACCAGCGACCGCAACGCCGGCTTCTCGCGCACGGAGCCCGCCCGCCTCTACCTCCCGCCCATAATGGACCCGGTCTACGGCTACCAGTCCGTGAACGTCGAAGCCCAGTCCAGGAGCCCCGGCTCCCTCCTGAACTGGATGAAGCGTATCATCGCCGTGCGTAAATCGCACAAAGCCTTCGGGCGCGGCACGCTGGAGTTCCTGCACCCGGGCAACAGGAAGGTGCTCGCCTACCTGCGGGAGTACGAGGACGAGGCGATACTCTGCGTGGCGAACCTCTCCCGGTCGGCGCAGCCGGTGGAGCTCGATCTCTCGCGCTTCAAGGGCTGTGTGCCGGTGGAGCTCCTCGGGGGTTCGAGCTTCCCGCCGCTCGGGGGGCTGCCGTACCTGCTCACCCTGCCGGGCCACAGCTTCTACTGGTTCCGGCTCACCACGGAGGCCGAGATACCGAGCTGGCACCAGGAGTTCCCGCGGGTGCCGGAGCCGCCGGTGGTGGTACTCCCCGGGGCCTCCGGGCGCCGGGTGGAGAAGGCTCCCCTCAAGTTGGAGAGCAGCCACGTCGCGCAGCTCGAACGGGAGGCGCTCCCGGGCTTCCTCGCCTACCGGCGCTGGTTCTCCGGCAAGGGGCACGGCATAGAGCGGGCGGAGGTCACCGCCCGGACCGAGCTGCCGGACGCGGGGAGGGCCGGTTGGATCCTCTCTCTGCTCAAAGTACACGCGGAAGACGACCCGGCCAACAGTTCCGGGGACGGTGAGCAACTCTACTTCCTGCCGCTCTCGGCGGCCTGGGAAGACGGCGGAGAAGACGTGATCTCACCTCTCCTGCCCCACGCGCTGGCCAAGCTGCGGCGGCGCGCCCGCATCGGCGTGCTCTTCGACGCTTTCGCCGACGAGGACTTCTGCCGCGGTTTCGCGAAGGCTATCGGGGAGGGCCGGGAGATGGAGCTCGGGGAGGGCAGGCTGAAGTTCTCCAGAACGAAGGCCTTCGACGACCTGATAGAGGCCGGGGACCTGGACTCTGCCTCCGTCCGCCGGGCCGGGGATCAGACCAACACCTCCGTGATCCTCGGGGAGAGCGTCGTACTCAAGGCCTACCGGCGCCTTCAGGAAGGTGTCAACCCGGACCTGGAGGTCGGGCGTTTCCTCTCCGAGAAGACCTCCTTCGAGAACACCCCGCCGCTCGCCGGGGCAGTGGAGTACGAGGGGCCCGACGGCACGAACATAACCCTCGCCCTGCTCCAGGACTACGTGCTGAACCAGGGCGACGGCTGGTCCTACACCTCGGACTACCTCGGCCGCTACCTGGAGGACCTCCTCGTAACCACCTGGACCCTCAAGGAGGAGGACACGAGCGCCGGGCACGAGTCCGAGGCCGCCACGGAGTTCTTCTCGCGCCTCGCCCGCACCCTGGGCCAGCGTACCGGCGAGCTCCACAAGGCCTTCGCCACGCCAACCGACGACGAGGCCTTCGCCCCCGAGCCCGCGGCTCCCGGAGAGGTCGACGGCTGGGTCGAGGGCGTGCTGGAGGAGCTCAAGACCACCATGAAGGTCCTGAAGAACCGGCGGGACAAGCTCCCCGAACAGGTCCGGCCCAACGCGGACGAGGTCCTGGACCGGCGCAAGGAGATCAGGGCCCGCATAAAGGCGGTCTCCGCGGGAGACTTCGAGGTAGTAAAGACCCGCCACCACGGGGACTACCACCTCGGACAGGTGCTCGTCGCCAACAACGACTTCCAGGTCATAGACTTCGAGGGCGAGCCCGGCCGTCCCCTCTCCGAGCGCCGCCGGAAGCACTCTCCCCTCCGCGATGTGGCCGGGATGCTCCGGTCGT
>JACCZN010000210.1 GCA_013695915.1 Rubrobacter sp. | reverse complement strand
ATAAAAGCCATCGTCCTGAGGCCGAAGGAGAGGGTGCGGCGGTAGCCGTCCGTGTCGCTCTGGGAGAACTTCTCGGAGAGCTCGGGGGTGAGGGCGGTGGCGATGGCGACCACGAAGATGCCGTAGGGCAGGGAGAAGACTATGAAGGCGTACCAGAGCCGGTCCACGCCGTTGAACCCCGAGGCCAGGAAGTTGGCCGCGAACTGTACCCCGACCGTGGCGGCCACGAAGAGGAACATCGGGCCTGCGAGCCGGAGGGCGGAGATGAGGGCGGGGTGCCCGAGCTGCGGCCGGGGCCGGTAGCCGAGCCGGTAGACCGCCGGGAAGAGCACGGCCGACATCACGAAGACCCCGAAGGTCGTGCCCCCGGCGAGCACGTAGATCGCGGCCTCCGGCCTCCCGGCGACGGCGTTCATGTAGTAGTAGCCGCCGAAGGCGGCTATAACCACGAGGTTGTTCAGTACCGGGGCGAAGGTCGGCAGGAAGAAGTGGCGGTGGGCGTTCAGGATGCCGATAGCCAGGGCTCCGAGCCCGTAGAAGAGTATCTGCAGCGCGAAGACCCGGAAGAGGAGCACCGCCAGGGCGGCCGTCTCCTCCGCGCCCTCGCCCTCCCAGCTAGAGGCCAGGTCTACCAGGGGCTCGGCAAAGACGATGCCGAGCACCACCACCACGGTCAGCACGGGGACCAAGGCGGTCAGGAGGGCGTTGGCGAGGCGGTCGGCGTCCTCCTCGCCCTGGTGGGTCAGGCGGTCCACGAGCAGGGGGACGAAGATCGAGGAGAGCAGCCCGCCCATGAAGAGCTCGTAGACCTGGTTCGGCAGCGTGTTCGAGAGCGTGTAGGCGTTCGCCACCACCCCGGTCCCGAGGGCCGCCGCCTGCACCGCCCACCGCACGAAGCCCGTGATGCGGGAGAGGGTCGTCGCCACCGACATGGAGAGGACGGATCTCAAGATACTCGGCACGCGACGATGTTACTCCCGGCGAGCGGAGGTGTCGAACGAGCGGGAGGCAAGCTGTGGCCTGTACAGAGACCGTCACCCCGGAGGTATCCTCGGTACCCGGACGCCGGAAGTTGCGGTGCGGCATCTCGTTTACAATGACGATTACTATGTCTGCCAGCACCGGCAACCGAGAGCCTACTAATCCCCCGGAGCGCGGCGACCGTGGACAGGAGGAGCCGGACGCCGGGGAGAGGTGCCGGGCGCTGGCGGCGGTGAGCCCCTCGATACTGTGGACCGCCCCGGACGGCGGGCGGGTGGTGAGCGCCATACCGGGCTGGGAGGCTTTCACCGGCCAGAGCTTCGAGCGGTACGGGGGGCTCGGCTGGCTCGACGCCGTACACCCGGAGGACCGGGGAGTGGCGGGGGAGCGCTGGGGACGGCCGCCGCGGGACGGCACCCCGGTCGAGGCCCAGTACCGGCTCCTGCACCGCGACGGCGGGTACCGTCGCGTGGAGGCGCGCAGCCTGCCGCTCTTGGCGGAGGACGGCGGGGTCCGGGAGTGGGTGGGGGCCGTGACCGAGGTCGAGACCCTGCGCTCGGCCCAGGAGGCGCTGCGGACGAGCGAGCGGCGTCTCCGGCTCGTGGTGGATTCCGCCGCCGACGCCCTGTTCGTTCACGACCTGGAGGGCAGGTTCGTCTTCGCGAACCGGCGGGCCTGCGAGAGCCTGGGGTACTCCCGGGAGGAGCTCCTCGGCCTGCGGGTAGAGGACGTGGAGATGGACCTCTCCCCGGGCGCCCTCTGGAGTTCGTGGCGGGAGATGGTGCCCGGGGAGACCGTCGCGGTCGAGGGTACTCACCGGCGCAAGGACGGCAGCACCTTCCCCATCGAGGCCCGCGTCGGGTTGCTGGAGGCCGAGGGAGGACCGCTCCTGATGGCCCTGGCGCGCGACGTGACCGAGCGCCGGAGGGTCGAGGGGGAGCGCGAGGAGCTGCTCCGCCGGGAGCGGCGGGCCCGGGCCGAGGCCGAGGCGGCGCGCGACCGGCTGGACTTTCTCGCGGAGGCCAGCCGCCGGCTCGCCTCCTCGCTGGACTACGAGTCGACCCTCGAGGAGGTGGCCCGGCTCGCCGTGCCCCGGACGGCGGACCTGTGTATCGTGGACGTGGTGTGTGAGAGCGGTCTTATCCGGCGCCTGGGCGTCGCGCACCCGGACCCGGTCAAGGAGGAGCTGGCGTGGGAGCTAGAGCGCCGCTACCCGGTACAGGAGGATCCCGAGAGCCGCATAGCGGGCGTGATCCGGACCGGTGAGCCGGTCCTCGTCCCGGAGGTCACCGAGTTGCACCTGGAGGACATGGCCCCCGACGACGGCAAGCTCGAGATCCTGAAGAAGATGGAGTTCAGCTCGCTGGTGATCGCCCCGCTCGTAGCCCGGGGCCGGACGCTCGGCGCTATAAGCCTGTTCGCCGAGGGCCAGAGGCGCCGCTACGGCAGCGAAGACCTGTCCCTGGCCGAGGACCTGGGGCGCCGCGCCGCCCAGGCTATAGACAACGCCCGGCTGCACTACCGGCAGATGCGGACGGCCAGCGCCCTTCAGAGGAGCCTCCTGCCGCCCCGGCTCCCGGAGATACCGGGGATAGAGACAGCGGCCCGCTACCGTCCGGCCGGTGAGGGCAACGAGGTAGGCGGCGACTTCTACGACCTCTTCGGCCGGCCCGCCGGCTGGGCCGTCGCGATCGGCGACGTGGTAGGCAAGGGACCGGAGGCCGCGGAGCTCACGGCCCTGGCCCGCTACACCGTCCGCACGGCGGCCATGCAGGAGCAGGAGCCGAGCCGCGTACTGTCCACCCTGAACGCCGCACTCCTGAACCAGCGCTCCGACGGTAGGTTCTGCACCATGGTCTACGGTCACCTGCTCCCGAACGGTCTCCCGACCGGCGGCGCGCGGCTGGAGCTGTGCTGCGGGGGGCACCCGCTGCCGCTGGTGCTGCGCGCCGGGGGCTCCGTGGAGACGGCCGGTGAGCACGGCATGCTCCTGGGCTCCTACCCGGACATCCTGCTGCACGACCGGCGGGTGGAGCTTGCCGGAGGAGACGTGGTGCTGTTCTACACGGACGGGGTAACGGAGGCCCGCGGTCCGGAGGGAGAGCTCTTCGGAGAAGAGCGCCTCGCGAAGCTCCTTGCCTCCTGCGCGGGCCGCGCGGCGGAAGAGGTCGCCGAGGAGATAGACAGCGGCCTCTCCAGTTTCTCCGGAAGCGCCGACCGCCGCGACGACGTGGCCTTCCTGGTCCTGCGGATAGCGCCGGGCAAGTCCCACGATGCGGGAGGCACACTTGCGGACGGGCTCTCCGGTACCGGGCGGGGGTGAGGAGCCGTCGCCGTGAGCCTGCGCGGGGAGCTTGCCCGCAGAGAGGCCGTCTGTCTCCTCGTGCTGGACCTCGGGGGCTGGAGCCTGTCGACTCGAGCGGGCTCCGCTTCGTGATGGCCGCGGATTTCCGTTCCCGGCGAGAGAGGCGCAGCCTCGCGGTGGTGCCGGGTACCGAGCCGGTCGGCCGCGTCCTCCACACGCCGGGGCTCGACGGAAGGCTGGAGCTGCTGGAAGACTCACCCGGAAGCGGACAGGGTTAGGGAGAAGGGGTGTCTCCGGGAGCAACTCGCGGGATGCCGGTGGAGATATGTCGCCGGTTCGACGCCGAACCGGGCTCCGTCGGGGAGGCGCGCCGGCTCTTGCTCGAGGTGGAGGACTGCATGGTGCCGGCGGCCTTCGAGAGCCTGCAGCTCGTGGTGAGCGAGCTGGTAACCAACGTGATCCGGCACTCCCGCCTGGGCAAGGAGGCCTGGATCGGGGTGAGGGTCACGGTCTCGGAGGCTGCCGTCCGCGGGGAGATCAGCGAGCCGACCGGCGGGTTCGAGGTGCCGCAGGTCTCCGCGCCCGCCCCCGATCGGGCTCCCGGAGGCTGGGGACTGTACCTGGTGGACCGGTCCGTGGACCGCTGGGGCGTGGTCCGCGAAGAGTCCTCGCGCGTCTGGTTCGAGATAGACCTGCCGGACCGGACCGGCGAGGGCTCGTAGCCCGCGAACCCGGGGGGTTGTTGGTGTAAGCTCCTGCTCGTGGGCCGGGTAGTGACGCTGGGCGAGGTGGTCGCGGACGTGTACCGGGAGGAGGGAGGCTCCTCCACGGGGATGCCGCTCGTGGCGCGTCCCGGCGGGGCGCCGGCGAACGTGGCCGTGGCGGCGGCCCGGCTCGGGGTGGAATCGTCCTTCGTCGGCGTGGTCGGACGGGAGCTCTTCGGGGACTTCATCCTGCGGTCGCTCGGCGCCGAGGGGGTGGACGTCTCCGGGGTCCGCCGCTGCGAGCCGCCCACCAGGACCTCGCTGGCCTTCGTGGAGATCACGGAGCCGGGAGACCGCTCCTTCACGTTCTACCGGTCGGACCCCGCCGCGGACGAGCTGCTCTCGCCGGAGGACGTCCCGGAGAACCTGCTGGACGGAGCCTCCTCTCTCTCGTTCGGGAGCATGCCGCTCCTCGCGGAGCCGGCGCGCTCGGCCGTGCAGGAGGCGGTGCGCAGGGCCGCCCGCCGGGGTGTGCCGGTGGCCTTCGACGTGAACCTGCGTATACATTTGTGGAAGGACGTCCCGGCGGCCCGGGAGGCCATCCTCCCGCTCCTGGGCGCCTCTCGGATAGTCAAGCTCTCCGACGACGAGCTCGAGCCGCTCTTCGGGACCGGGAACGCGGAGGAGGCCGCGGAGGCGGTGCTCGGCCTCGGCGCCGCCCTGGTCTTCGTCACCAGCGGGCCGCGGGGAGCCTTCTACGCGACCAAGGGTTTCAGCGGAAGCGTCCCCGCCTTCCGGGTCCGCGCCGTGGACCCGACGGGCGCCGGAGACGCCTTCTTCGCCGCGGCACTCTGCCGCCTCTCCGGGGAGGGTCTCGAGGACCGGATGTCCGAGCCTGCGGTGCGCGAGGCCGCGGTACAGGGGTGCGCGGCCGGGGCGCTCGCCGCCACGGGCTACGGCGCCATTGAGGCGCTGCCCGCGGAGAGAGATCTCCGGGCGTTCATCCGCGATGCCCGCTAGCTCGCCGGTCGTCAGGCCGCTCTCGGGGGACCGTCAGGTCGGCGGGCCGGAGAAGAAGCGGGCTATCTCCCTGTTTGCGAGCTCCGGCCTCTCGTAGTGTACGAAGTGCCCGGCCTCCGGGGCGGCGGAGAGTTCGAGGTCCGCGAAGTAGTCCCCGAGGCGGTCGGCCCACTCGACCTTCAGGACCGGGTCGCTCGCACCCCACAGGACCCGCGCCGGGGTCTCTATGCGGGGCAGCTCCGGAGGGCCATCCCGGATCAGGGCGAGGCGAGCCTCGTTGGCGCTCCTGTACCAGTCGAAGCCGCCCTGGAGGTTGCCGGGCTTCATGAAGTTCTGCACCCAGGCTTCGAGGTCTCCGTCGAAGGCGCCGGGGTCGTGGGACCAGTGGGAGAGGAAGTGGCCGATGTAGAGCCCGCAGGTCCTGCGGCTCTCCCCGACGAAGTCCGCGGCCCATGGCTGCTGGTTGAAGGACTGGTACCAGATCTCCGCGAGGTGATCCGGCTCCGCCCAGCGGCGCCCGATGCCGGGGTAGGGGCAGTTGAAGAAGAACAGCCCCGCGAGCCGCTCCGGGTACCGGCGCGCGAAGGTCTGCGCCACGTAGGCCCCCACGTCGTGGCTTACCACCCCGAACCTCTCCAGACCCAACTCATCGGCCAGCCCCAGCAGGTCCTCGGCCATGACCCCGGCCCCGTAGCCCTCCTCCACGGGCAGGTCCGGCTTCTCCGTGTCGCCGAACCCGCGCAGATCCGGGGCGATGACGTCGAACCCCTCCGAGAGCGGCCCGATATTCTCTTTCCACGTGAACCAGAACTCGGGCCAGCCGTGGAGCAGCACGAGCGGGGACCCGGCTCCGTGGCGGACGTAGTGGACCCGTATCCCGTTGATCGCGGCGTGCTCGTGGTTCCAGGCCGTTCCGGTCAAGAGTCTTCTACCGCCAGACCCGGCTGACCTCTACGGGCACGTCCACGAGCGCCCCGAGCCGCCGCGCCAGAGGCTCCAGGCAGGGGAACTCCGTGGCGGCGTGCCCGGCGTCGATGGCGGCAAGGCCCAGGGACTCGGCGTAGAGGGCGTCGTGGTAGCTCAGGTCTCCGGTCACGTAGGCCTCCGCGTCGGAGGCGGCGGCCTCCCGGATGAAAGAGCCCCCGGAGCCCCCGAGGACCGCGACGCGCTCTACCCGCCGCCCCGGTCCGTCGGTGAGGAGGCGCGCCGGAGACCCCAGAGAGTCGGAGACTTGCTCCACGAGGTCCCCGACGGGTAGCGGATCCGGTAGGACGCCGGTCCGCCCGAAGCCGCAGCCCTCCGGACGGCCCTCGACCGGGTACAGGTCGTAGGCCATCTCCTCGTAGGGGTGGGCCTCGCGGGCCGCCGCCACGGCCCGCGCCGCGTCGTGGGCGGCGACGACCGTCTCCAGCCGGACCTCGCCCTCGAGCTGTAGCCGGCCCCTCTCTCCGGAGTACGGGTCCGAGCCCTCGCCGGGGAGGAACGTCCCCGTGCCCGGGGTGCGGAAGGTGCAGCGGGTGTAGTCCCCTATCACCCCGGCTCCCGCCCCGGAGAGCGCGGCGGTAACGTCCTCCAGGGCCTCCTCCGGCACGAAGACCACGACCTTGCGGAGCCCGCCCCGCGGTGAGACGACCCGGAGCGGTCCCCGGAGCCCCACGGCCCCGGCCAGGGCGACGGAGACGCCGCCGGGTGCGGCGTCGTAGCTCGTGTGTGCGGCGTACACGGTGAGGCCGGAGGTTATGGAACGGGAGATCAGGGTTCCAGGGTAAGCACCGGTATCCACGGACTCGAGGCTCCGGAAGATGAGGGGGTGGTGGAAGAGCAGGAAGTCCGCGCCCGACGCCTCCGCCTCCTCGAAGACCTCCGGCAGGGGCGTGAGCGCCACGAGCACCCGGCCCACGGGCCTCTGCGGGTCGCCGACCTGGAGCCCGCAGTTGTCCCACTTCTCCGCCAGGGAGTGCGGCGCAACGCGGTCTATCGCCGCGGCTACGTCTCGTGTCCAGGTAGCGCCCATGCCCGGATTGTACAATCCGCGGGCCGTGAGCCCCGGGACGATAGCCGCCGCCCTCTCCCTCCTGACCCGGCTGCCCGTGCTCTCCGCCCCGCTCCTCCTGCTGGCGGGGGTAGCCGGTTCCGGACCCCTGTGGGGGAGCCTCTGGGCCGTGCTCTCCGTGGCGCTGACCGGCGGGGCCTCGACCTTCTACCTCGACCGGCTGGAGCGTTCCGGGGTGGCGGGCGACCCGCAGAGGCTCGCGCGGGGCGTGGAGCTTCGCCCGCTGCGGGTGGTCGCGGCCTTCCACGTCGCGGCCTTCGGGCTGGTCTCGGTCCTCGGAGGGCCGCCCGGGGTGCGGGCCCTGCTCCTCGTCTTCGCCCTGCTCGTGGTCCTGTTCGCCGTGCTGTACCCGGGCATGAGGCTCTCGCTCCACGCGGCGGGCTCCTCCGCGGCGGCGGTCTACCTCGTACACCTCTCCGGCTGGTGGGGGCTCGCCGCAGCGCTCCTCGTACCGGCCGTCTGGTGGTCCAGGACCCATCTCAGCCGCCAGAGCCCCAGGGAGCTCCTACTCGGCACCCTGGCCGGGACGGCGGGGACCTGGGCCTCGCTACAGCTACTGGCAGGCTAGAGAGCCGGTAGGAAAGTCCTTCGTATTGGTTTAGCGGGTCGAGTCGAGGGGGTTATCAGCGATGAGATCAGCGAGGATCGCGCACAAGTCAACGGGGCCGCCAACGATGCGCTCTCCGCGCATCCGACCCTCCTGCTCGGCGCCAAC
>JACCZN010000192.1 GCA_013695915.1 Rubrobacter sp. | reverse complement strand
CAGTACCGAGAGCTTACGGGCCACCGCCACCACCGCCCGCTTTTTGGCGTTCTTACCGCCACGTTCGGCGATCTTCTGGCCGTGACGTTTGAGGTCGGAATCTTGGGAGAACGGGCCGAGGATGTAGGTCCGGTGCCAGGGTCGCTGCCATGCGGTGCAAACTCAGCGGCAGAAAGTTCCGCTTATGGGCTTGGAGACGGAACTTCATCGACCGTAAGCTCAGTATGCGGCCTTCTAAACTAGTTGGACGGCTGCTTCGGCGGCAGAATCTGGGGAGCTACCGAGCAAAAGTTCCATTTCTTACCGAACCCGGAACTTTTCACCTTCCGCCTTGCCCCTGGTGACAAGAACCCTGGCACCGGGCCCAGTTGCACGCCCCGCTTTTTGTTGAGGATATGGAGCAGACCTGCGAGCCCCTCGAAGGAGCCGCTCTTCTGTAGTGGCGTCAGATCTACGATGGCCCTCAGAATGGGCCTCCGACCCACCTTGCGGCGTTCGAGCAGCACCTGCAGGACCTCCCTTCGCAGAGCACGTATGACGCTGGTAGTAGGCCAGTCGTAGAGGTTCAGGAAGCGGCTTAGGGCACTCGGAGACTTGTGGCTGGCGTGCTCGGGCAGCGCGAGGCCCTGGGCCCGGAGAAAGAGTGCGAGCATGGCCTTCAGCGAGGATCGTTGGTAGGGACTTGGCATGAGGTTGAGCAACTCGTAGACTAGCTTGTGGGCGCGGATCGTTATATTCATGCCTCTCATAAAGGCACATGTTCCGCGCCCTCTTCAAGTCGCTACGCAGGTGCAAGATATGAGGCTACAAACCTCCGACGATTTCCGCTTCGTGCGCGCCTCTTGGGAGGTGGCCCCGGCGAACGTCGCCCACAACCGCGAGGAGACGCTAGAAGGTAAACGCTGGGTTCCCTTCGCCAAAGGCGGTGAGTTCTCGCCGTACTACTCGGACGTTCACCTCCTCGTGAACTGGGAGCGCGAGGGCGAGGAGATTAAATCGTTTGTAGACTCCAATGGCAATCTGGCCTCGCGCCCGCAGAACACCGAGTTTTATTTCCGCCCCGGACTGACGTGGCCGCTCCGCACCACGAGCGGGATAAGTTTTCGCCCATTGCCAGACGGCGGGATCTTCGGGCACAAAGGCCCCGCCGCATTCTCTCCTGAGGCAGAGCTTCCAGCGTTTCTGGCTCTGATGAACTCCCGCCTCTTCGGCGTGCTTGTCTCCCTGCACATGGGCGCGGCGGATGCGGCGGCACGCTCCTACGAGGTCGGCGTGATCCAGCGCACCCCCGTCCCGGACCTCTCCGGCGCGGAGGCGGAGCCGCTGGGGGAGCTTGCGCTGCGGTGCGTGGACCTCAAGCGCGGGCTGGACACGGCGGACGAGACGAGCCACGCCTTCACGCTGCCCGCTCTGCTACAGGTCGAGGGCGATACGCTCGCGGAGCGCGTGGCGGGCTGGCGGGGGCGGGTGTCGGGGGCGGAGCGGGAGCTTGCGGAGAGCCAGCGGGAGATAGACGACATCTCGTTCCGGCTCTACGGCGTGCCGGAGGAGGACCGGCGGGAGATCGAGGCCGGGGAGGTTCCGGTCCACACGGGCGCGGCGCTGGAGGCGGAGGATCTTGCGGCGGACCTCGTCTCCTACGCCCTCGGGTGCGCTTTCGGGCGCTGGGACGTGCGGGCCGCGCTCGACCCCTCCCTCCCGCCGGACCTCGCCGACCCGTTCGCGCCGCTGCCGGTCTGCCCGCCGGGCGCGCTCGTCGGGCCGGACGGTCTGCCCGCCCGCACGGACGCCATAGCGAGCCGGGAGTGGCTGCGGGCGCGGCCGGATGCGATCTCGGACCCGCCCGAAGGCTCCGTGCAGACACCGTACATCCCGGACGCGGAGTACCCGCTGGAGGTGGACCGGGACGGGGGGCTCGCCGACGACCCCGACCACGCCGACGACGTAGTCCGAAGGGTGCGGGAGGCCCTGGAGCTGGTCCTCGGCGAGCGGGCGGAGGACGTAGAGCGGGAGCTTTGCGGGGCGCTCGGCGTCAAGGACCTGCGGTCGTACCTCCGCAACCCGCGCAAGCTCTTCGACGAGCACGTAAAGCGGTACTCCAGGAGCCGGAGGAAGGCCCCGATCTACTGGCTACTCCAGTCGCCGGGGAAGGTCTACGGGCTCTGGATCCACTACCACCGCCTCGACCCGGACCTGCTCTTCAAGGCGCTCCACCGCTACGTGCAGCCCAGGATCCGGCTGGAAGAGACCCGCCTGGAAGAGTCGCGGTCCCGGCGGGCGGCAGCGGAGGGCCGCGAGGCGCGGGGCCTGGATAGAGAGATCGAACGCCAGGAGACGCTGCTCGCGGACGTGCGCGAGTTCCGCGACCGGCTCGACCGCGCCGCCAGGCTCTACCTCGAGCCCGACCTGAACGACGGCGTCGCGCTCAACATCGCCCCCTTGCGCGAGGTGGTGCCGTGGAACGAGGCCGGAAAACGCTGGCAGGAGTTGCTGCGCGGCGAGCACGCCTGGTCGTCGATCGCCCGCCAGCTCCGGCGGAAGGGGCTGGTATAGGTGGGCGCGGTCTCGGAGCGCCTGCGGAGCATGGTCGAGCGGCAGGTCAGGGAGCGCGGCCTCGTGGTGTGGTTCGACCCCGAAGGCGCGTACCGCGAGTTCGTAGCCGGGCTGACGATACCGGACACCGCGATAGAGGTCTGCGGCGAGAGCTTCTTCGAGCTGCGGCGCAGGATCGAGCCGTACCTGGGCGAGAACGACGACGCCCCGCCGAGGCTCGTCGTCTACGTGCCGCGCAGCCAGGAGGAGACCCGCGACGCCCTCGCGGAGCTCACCGCGCCCGGCGTGGTGATGAAGCCGGGCCTCTCCCAGACCCTGAACACGCGACTGCGCGTGGTGGCGAAGCAGGCGCTCAAGCCGTCGCTAGACGGGCAGCAGGCGGAGGAAGCCGCGAAGCGCGCGGAGTCCGGCAGGCTCTCCCTGGCCGACCTCGACAGGATGTACGGGAGGAAGGCGGAGGTGGTCTCGCTCGTCTTCGGCTCCGTCCACCCGCAGGACGTCGCCCTGAAGCTGCTCGGCGGGGACCGCTACGACGGCGAGGCCGCCTCGAAGGGCGCGATCCCGGACCTCGCCGCGCTACTCGGCGAGGAGTTCGGCGTCTCGCTGCCGGAGGACTCCTGCGAAGGGTTGCGCTCCACCCTCGCCCGGCACGTCCTGGCAACGGAGCTGGTCGGTGGGATCCCGGCCCCCCTGCCGCAGCAACTCTCGTCGCTGAAGGTGGCCGAGGGCGAGCCCGCCGGGGCCTGCGCCTCGCTCGCCCACCAGTGGCGCAACCGCCAGGACCTGCGCGATAGCTACGCCGATCACGCCGACCGCATCGAGCGGGAGCTGGGTCTGGGAGGATTGCGGCTCCCGTTCGATCAGCTCCGGGACTGCGAGACCTTCGCCGCCGTGGAGCTGGCCCTGCAGGCCGCTACCGAGAGGCGGGCGTTGGAAGGGGAGCTCGAACCCGGAGAGCGCCGGGAGATCCTGGAGACGGTCCAGGGCCGTCTCGATAGCTTCTGGGCGAAGTGGCCCGAGCGGTACGGGGACATAAGACCCCGCTGGCGGCTGCTGGAGTCCGGGCTCCGCTTGCTCGGTGCGGCAGAAGGGATAGAGAACGGCCTCAAGAGCCTGCCGCGCGACCCGGAGGAAGCGCTGCGCCGCTACGTAGATGGCGACGAACCGTGGCACGAGCTGGACACTCAACACCGTGGCCTGGAGCGCCGCGACCTGGAGTTCGCCCGCGGCGTGGAGGCCGATTACCCGGAGCTGGACCGGCTGGTCAGCCGCGCCCGCCAGCGGTACACGCAGGCCGCGGAGGCTCTCTCGGAGCATTACCTGGGCTCCCTGGAGGCCAGCGGCTTCGAGACGCTGGGCCTGCCGCCCCAGAGAGAGGTCTTCTCCCGGCACGTGGCCCCGGCCCTGGAGCGCGGCAAGGCAGCCTACCTGCTGGTGGACGCCCTGCGCTACGAGATGGCCCGGGAGACGGTCCGGACGCTGGAGAACGAGCACGAGACGGAGCTGTCCGCGGCCGCCGCCACCGTGCCGACCATCACCCGGATCGGGATGGCCGCCCTGATGCCCGGCGCGGAGTCCGGCGTAGAGGTGATGCCCGCTCCGGGCGGCAGGCTCGGCCTGGAGGTCGAGGGCGAAGTCCTGGTCAGCCGCGAGGACCGCGTCAGGCATCTGAAAGGCTGGGCGGAGAAGAGGTCGAAGAAGGTCTACGAGACGCGGCTGGAGGAGCTGTACTCTCCGGGCAAGAAGCTGAGGTCGGAGGTAGACGACGCGGACCTCGTCTTCGTCTCCTCGCAGGAGCTGGACCAGCAGGGTGAGTTGGGCACCTTTACCGCCCGGGCGTTCATGGACGAGGCCCTCAAGCTCTTGCCACGAGCGATAGGGACGCTCGCCAGCCTCGGCTGCGAGACCATCGTCGTCGCCTCCGACCACGGCTTCCTGTTCGCCGAAGAGCTCGACGAGGGGATGAAGATAACCCCGCCCGGCGGACAGACGAAAGAGCTTCACCGCCGCGCCTGGGTCGGAGCCGGCGGCTCGGACGAGGACTCCTTCCTGCGCGTGCCGCTCGAAAAGCTGGGGCTCGGGGAGCTGGAGATGGCCGTTCCGCGAGGTCTCGGGGGGTTCAAGGTGGCCGGGGGCTCTGGGACCTACTTCCACGGCGGGATGTCGCCGCAGGAGGTCGTGGTCCCGGTACTAACCCTCGTGCCCAGGCGCAAAGAGCCTCGCTCCGCCCCGGACGTGGAGTGGCGGCTCACGCTGGGCTCCCGCAAGATCACGACGCGCGCGATGATGGTGCGGATCGGCGGTCACATGCAGAGCCTCTTCGAGGAGGCGCTGCCCAGGGTGACCGTAGAGGTAAGGGCCGGAGGCTCGATCATCTCCGAGGTCGTGGATGCCAGCTACGGCTTCTCCGAGGCCACCCGCGACATGGAGATGAGCCTGGAGGGACAAGAGCTGCAGGAGAACTCGGTGACCCTCCTCGTCGAGCCGGAGAAGGCACCGGATGCCCGCACCGCTTCCATCCACCTCTCCGACCCGGCTACTGGCCGGGAGCTTGCGCGGGTGGAGGACGTGGAGTTGGCGATCTCGATGTGAGAGCATGGAAGTATGACTGAGCTGGACCGCAAAGTCACCGACGTCTTCGCCGGCAAGGTCGTGCGCAAGGACCTCGTGCGTAAGGTCAAAGTGGGGGCGAACGTGCCGGTCCACGTCCTCGAGTACCTTATCGGCAAGTACTGCGCCACCGACGATGCGGAGGCCATCGAGGCGGTCCTGCGCATCGTCAACCGGAACATCTCGGAGAACTTCATCCGCCCCGACGAGTCCAACAGGGCACAGTTCCAGCTCAAGGACCGCGGTACGGCCACCTACATGGACAAGGTCAGGGTCCGGGCGCTGGAGGACAAGGACTGGGCCGAGATGGCGAACTTCGGCAACAAGCACCTGCACGTGCCGGACCGCATCATCCGCCAGTACCCTCGCCTGCTGGAGTTGGGGGTGTGGGCGCAGGTGGACCTGGAGTACAGGTCGGTGGAGGACGAAGGAGGCAAGGGGCGGCCCTTCTATATCACGGATGTCCGGCCCATCCAGCTCGCGAACTTCGACTTCGAGGAGTACGTGGAGGGGCGCAGGAGCTTCACCACCGGCGAGTGGATCGACCTCCTGATCCGCTCCATCGGCCTGGAGCCCACGCACTACGATCACAGGACCAAGCTCCTGTTCCTCACGAGGCTCATCCCGATGGCCGAGCGGAACTACAACCTGATAGAGCTCGGACCGCGCGGCACGGGAAAGTCCTTCGTCTACCGGGAGACCTCGCCCAACTCCATCCTCATCTCCGGCGGCAAGACGACCGTCGCGCAGCTCTTCGCGCACATGGGCACCGGGCGGATAGGTCTGATCGGGCACTGGGACGTCGTGGCCTTCGACGAGGTGGCCGGGATACAGTTCGCCGACTCGACGGTTATCCAGATCATGAAGGACTACATGGAGTCCGGCTCGTTCGCCCGGGGCAGGGAGGAGCTTCCGGCGGAGGCCTCGATGGTGTTCCTCGGCAACCTCAACAAGCCGCCGGAAGAGCTGGTCCGCAGGGAGCACCTCTTCGTCAGCATGCCGGACGCCATGATAGACGCCGCCTTCCTGGACCGGCTGCACTTCTACCTCCCCGGCTAGGACGCCCCCAAGATGGAGCAGCGGTTCTTCTCCGACCACTACGGCTTCATCTCGGACTACCTGGCGCAGGCGCTCCGCCACACCCGCCGCGAGAACTACGCGGGTGTCGTAGACGAGGAGTTCGCCTTCGGCCCGCACCTGAACGCCCGGGACGAGCGCGCGGTCAGGAAGACGGTCTCCGGTCTAATGAAGATCCTGCACCCCCACGGCGAGTGGACGCGGGCCGAGCTGCGCGAGTACGTGGAGCTCGCGATGGAGGGCAGGCGCAGGATCAAGGAGCAACTAAAGAAGCTCGCCCCGCACGAGTACTCCAAGACCTCCTTCTCCTACATCGAACGCGACACGGAAGGGGAGTTCTGGGTCGAGGTCCCCGAGCAACCCGACAACGCCGTCTCCGAGACCATCCACGCCATCGAGGAAGACGCTGACGTTTCCCAGGAGCGGCATAGCTCCGGGCATGAAAGCCGTCTCTCGTTGCAGGAGCTGCTACGGCGGGGTGAGAGCCGCACGGTGGAGTTCAAGTCCTCGGCCCGCTGGAACCTCCACAGGGGCGAGAGGGACCCAGCCGTGGAACGCGAGATAGTAAAGGCGATCTCCGGGTTCATGAACGCCGAGGGAGGCACCCTGCTTATCGGTGTCAACGACGAGCACGAGGTGGTCGGGCTGGAGAACGACTACAAGGTCACGAAGAAGGGCAATCGTGATCCCCACGACTCCTTCGAGAACTGGCTCACCGACCTCCTGGACAACACGATCGGCAAGGCCCCGCTATCCAACGTCTCGGTTACGTTCGAGGAGGCCGGAGGTCGCGATGTCTGCCGTGTAGAGGCCAGGCGCAGCCGTGCCCCGGTCTTCGCTCAGGGCAAGCAGAGCAAGGACTTCTTCGTGAGGCTCAACAACGGCACCCGCTCGCTCGATGTCGAGGAGACCATGCAATACCTCTCCGCGCGTAGCTAACAGGCGGACGGCGCAGCCGACTCTTTGTCTACCCGGCCTCAGCTTCGTCATCACCACCGGGTAGCCCTCTGCCCGCGCAGCGAGTCGACCTCCGGCGGGCTTCTATCTCCGGCGTAGGCAGGATCTACCCCGTAGTCTTTGCCTCTCCTGGCCTTCCCGCGGCTCTCTCCGTATCCCCGTCCAGGGCCTTGAATTCCGCCGCCCGGCTGCTACAGTACCGAAGACTTCCCGGGCCCGTAGCTCAGTTGGGAGAGCGCTGCCTTCGCATGGCAGAGGCCACGAGTTCGAGTCTCGTCGGGTCCACTCCTGGAACCCCCGCAAATGGCGGTGTAGAGAAGTCCCCGATCTCCTGTCCGGGGACTCCCTAGCGTGTCGGGGAGCGTCCTCG
>JACCZN010000190.1 GCA_013695915.1 Rubrobacter sp. | reverse complement strand
CTCACGCTCTTCCAGCTCTACACGGGGTTCGTGGGGCCGTACGGAGCCCTCATACAGGGAGCCCTCCACCTCGGGGCCGGTCTCGCGCTCATCTTCCTGCTGTACCCGGTCAAGAAATCCCTCGTGGACCGGGAGGGCGTGCCCTGGTACGACGCGCTGCTCGCGGCCGCGGCGCTCGGCGCCAACTACTACATCTTCTTCAACTACGAGTACCTCATAAACGAGGCGATGATCTTCGGCTTCAGCACCGTGGACGTCGCCGTAGCCACTGCCGGGGTGCTGCTCATCCTGGAGGCGACCCGGCGCTGCGTCGGTCTCCCGATAGTCATCATCGGCACGGCGGCGCTAGTCTACGCGCTCGCGGGACCATACATACCCGTCTTCGGGCACGCCGGGTTCAACTGGCCGCAGCTCTCCACCGAGCTGTTCTTTACCCGGAGCGCCATCTTCAGCACGCCGATACAGGTCTCCTCCACGTTTATCTTCCTGTTCCTGTTCTTCGGCGTGGTGCTGGTAAAGACCAACATCGGCAAGTTCTTCACCGACCTCGCCTTCGGGGCCACGGGCCGCTTCACCGGCGGCACCGCGAAGGCCGCCGTAGCCGCGAGCGGCCTGCAGGGGATGGTCTCCGGAAGCTCCATCGCCAACACCGTCGCCTCCGGCTCGTTCACCATCCCGATGATGAAGCGCGCCGGCTTCCGCCCGGAGTTCGCGGCGGCCACGGAGGCTTCGGCCTCGACGGGAGGCCAGATCATGCCGCCCCTCATGGGAGCCGCCGCGTTTATCATGGCCGCGTACACCGGCATCCCCTACAACGAGATCATCGTGATAGCCCTGATACCGGCGCTGCTCTATTTCTCCGGCGTCTTCTTCGGCACCCACTTCGAGGCCAAGCGGATGGGCATCGTCGGCCTCCCCAGGGACCAGTTGCCGCAGATCCGGGGGCTCTTGAAGAAGCTGTACATGCTCCTGCCGCTCGTGGTCATCATCTGGCTCCTCTTCGAGGGGCGCACGCCGACCAACGCCGCGCTCTGGGGTATCGGCACGGCCCTGGCGGTCAGCCTGATCAGCCCCGACACCCGGATGTCGCTGTACGAGGCGGGAAAGCTGCTGGAGAACGGTGCGAGGGTCGCCCTCCCGGTCATTGCGGCCTGCGCCACGGCCGGTATCGTGGTGGGTGTCGTAACCAAGACGGGACTCGGGGCGATAGTCGCCGGAGGTCTCCTGGACCTGGCGTTCGGGAACTTCTTCCTGCTCCTGTTCTACACGATGATCGCCTGCATCATCCTCGGGATGGGGCTGCCGACGACGGCGAACTACGTGGTGACCGCCACGGTTGCCGCCCCGGCGCTCGTGGAGTTCGGCGCCCCGGTAATAGCCGCCCACATGTTCGTGTTCTACTTCGGCATCGTCGCGGACATCACGCCGCCGGTCTGCCTGGCGGCCTTCGCGGGCGCGGGCCTCGCCCGGGCGAACCCGATGCGCACCGGAGGCAACGCCGTGCTACTCGCGATCGCCGCGTTTATCATCCCGTACATCTTTATCACGAACCCGGTGCTGCTCCTGCAAGACGCCACGGTAGGGACCCTGGTTCCGGCACTCGCCACGGCCCTGCTCGGCATGGCGGCCGTGAGCGCCGGGGTGATGGGCTACTTCATGGCCTCTGCGTATGCGGTCGAGCGGGTGCTGCTGGTGGCGGCGGGGATAATGCTGGTCTACCCGAGCCTGCTGGTCTCCGTGCCAGGCTTGTTACTACTCGTCGCGGTCGGGGCCTTCCAGTGGTTCAGGAGCCGGCGCGGCGGCAGTGGTGCGTCCCCGGTCCCCGAGACCCGCGAGAGCGCACCGGTACAGGCGGATTGACAGCCCCACCCGCCGGAGAGAGGATATACAGTCAGCCGTCTACGAAAGACCGAGAGGCCTCTGCGTTGAGCATCATAGAGTTCCGCGGTGTGGACAAGTGGTTCGGAGACTTCCAGGTCCTCAAGGGCATAGAGTTCGCCGTGGACGAGGGTGAGGTGGTGGTCCTGATCGGGCCTTCCGGCTCCGGCAAGAGCACGCTCCTCCGGTGCATCAACGCCCTGGAGGAGATAGGCTCCGGCGAGGTGGTAGTAGACGGTGTCCGGGTCCACGACTCCAAGAACAACATGAACCGGGTGCGCAGCGAGATCGGCTTCGTCTTCCAGCAGTTCAACCTCTACCCGCACATGACCGCCGCCGAGAACATCCGCCTCGCCCCCGTAAAGGTAAAGAAGGTCTCCAAGAAGGACGCCGGGGAGCGGTGCGTCCGGCTCCTGGAGCGGGTCGGCATCGCCGAGCAGGCGGACAAGCTGCCGGTCTCCCTCTCCGGCGGCCAGCAGCAGCGGGTCGCCATAGCCCGCGGGCTCGCCATGGAGCCCAAGGTCATGCTCTTCGACGAGCCCACGAGCGCCCTCGACCCCGAGACCGTCTCCGAGGTGCTCGACACAATGGCCGACCTCGCCCGCGGCGGCATGACCATGGTCGTCGCGACCCACGAGATGGGCTTCGCCCGCCAGGTGGCGGACCGCGTGATCTTTATGGACGAGGGACAGATAGTGGAGGTCGG
>JACCZN010000170.1 GCA_013695915.1 Rubrobacter sp. | reverse complement strand
AACCGGCGGCTACCTCGTCGGCGGCGTGGGCGTCGGAGGAGAGGATGATGGGCACCCCGCGAGCGTGGAACATCTCCAGGAGCTTGCGGGAGGGGTAAATCTCGCCGATGGGCTTGCGGAGGCCCGCAGCGTTCACATCCACGACGATGCCGGACTCGGCGACGGCGTCGGCGGTCTCCTCCAGCATCGGGGTAATGTCCCCCTCAGGGAACTCGCGGAAGATCTTGATCAGGTCCGGATGCCCGAGCACCTCGAACCGCCCGGAGAGCGCCGCCGCCCGCACGTTGGCGTAGTACGCCTCGTAGAGCTCGTAGGTCTCCCACTTCTCGTAAATGTCCCGCTGGCCGGGGTTGTCTACCTCCTCGCCCCCGACGCGGTGGACGCTGCCTATGACGTAGTCGTAGGGCAGGGCCGAGGCGTAGTGGTCCATCGCCTCCTCCCGGCCCGGCACGAAGTCCACCTCTATCCCGAGCCGCAACTCGACCTCCCGGGACGACTCCTGCGCCTCCCGGAAGGCTTCGGAGTCTATGTCTTCGAGGTAGCGGTCGTGCTCGGTGATGCCCATCTGGCGGATGCCGCGCTCCCTTGCGACCTCGCAGTAGGCGAGTATGTTCTCTACGGTCATCGGCCGGTCCGCGTGGGCGATCACGTGAAGGTGATAGTCGATCAAGTATGCCTCCGGATTGTTAGAGCGTCCCTCCATCTTATAGGATTTCCCGGCCGTTTAGTATTCCGGCTCACCGGACACGGCCCGGACCATGGCCCTCCTGGACCCTTCGGCGAACCTCTTCTGCAGCCTGCGGCGCACGGGGTACCCGGCCTTTACGAGGAGATCGTTACCCCGCGCAAACGAGAAGAGATCGTAGTGGACCGAGCCGTCCTCCCGCTGCCGGACGAGAAAGCCCCGTATGTCAGCGTTGGAAGGTTTCAGGAGGGAGAGCACGGCCTATGCCACCCACCGCCAGGTGACGAACAGGGCGGTCAGCGCGGCGCCCGCGGCGGCGCTCGCGAGGAGCCAGAGCCCGAGGGCCGTCCGGCTCCCGGAGAGCAGGTACCCGAGCACCAGGAACAGGGGAAACGCCGCGAGCATGAAGCGCGGGAGGCTCATGAGCGGGAAGAGCGGGCTCGGCGCCAGGACCGGCACGAGCGTGGCAGCGAGCGCGTAGAGGGAGAGCCCCGGCGGCAGCAGGAAGAGGCTGAGGCAGATCAGGACGGCAAAGACCGCGAGAAACCCCAGGTTCAGGGCGTCCGAGGCCGCGAGCGAAGGTCCGGCAGAGGAGTCTAGAAAGAGCGCCGCGGGCTCCAGCAGGTATCCGGCGCCCTCCCCCGCCGCGGTCCAGGCGTCCCCAAGCGTGGCGAGCGGGCTCTGTAGCGTGCGGCCCCAGTGCTCCTCCTGCTGGCGGACGCTGACGAGGGGGTCCCCGAACCGCGCCCACAGGAACGCCCCGTACCCCGCGAGGCCCGCCGGTACCAGCGCGAGGCCCGCGAGCCCCGGGAGGCCGAACTCCCGCCGGTAGCGGAGCCACTCGTAGAGTAGGGGTATAAGCAGGAGCACCCCGAGGTTGCGGGTCGCGGCGGCGAAGGCTGCCAGCAGACCCGCCAGCAGGAGGCTCCGGCGCACGTAGACCGCCCAGACCGAGCCTGCGGTAAGGGCCAGGAAACTTGCCTCGGTGTAGGCGGCGTTCAGGAACAGGGCCGTCGGGAAGAAGGCCATGGACAGGGTGGCGGCGCGGGCGGCCCGGGTGCCGTAGAGCTTCTCGGCTATGCCGTGGACGAAGTAGAGGGCGAAGAAGGTAGCCGCCAGGGAGACGATGACGCCCCAGAGGGCCGGACCGCCGCCGAGGGTGGTCCCCAGGCGCACGAGCATCGGGTAGAGCGGGAAGAAGGCGGTCGAGGCCGGGTAGCGCTCAGCGTAGCCTTCGGTGGCGATCTCCGAGTACCAGGCCCCGTCCCAGTGGGCCCAGTAGCCGAGGGCGCCCGCCGGTTCGAGCAGCGTTCCGGCGGGCTCGGCCTGCGGCAGGACCGCCGCGGCGAGGGCACCCACCCCGAGAAAGAAGAGCCGGCTCGCGGCGAAGACCGCCAGCACGAAAGGGACGACTCCGCGGAGACGGCTCACAGGCTCAGTGGCGGAGGTTCGGCCCACGAGCTATGGACCACCACGCCCCGCAGAAGGAGAGGACGGCGAGGATCACAACCACGGCCAGCGCCGGGTAGGGGTTCAGGTCGGAGACGGAGAGGGTGGCGAAGCGCGCGGCGTCTACGGTGTGAAAGATCGGGTTGAAGAGCGTCGCCGTCCGCAGGCCCGGCGGGAGCATGTCCACGGAGTAGAAGACCCCGCCCAGGAACGCCAGGGGCTGTATCACAACGTTGGTCATGAAGGTGACGTGGTC
>JACCZN010000158.1 GCA_013695915.1 Rubrobacter sp. | reverse complement strand
TGCTCGTGCATGCCGCGGCGGGCGGCGTCGGGACCCTCGCCGTGCAGATGGCGAAGCTCATGGGTGCGGGCCTCGTCATAGCCACCGCCAGCAGCGGGGAGAAGCTGGATCTCGCCCGCTCGCTCGGTGCCGACGTCCTCATAGACTACACCGAGGAGGACTGGCCGGAGAAGGTCCGCGAGGCCACCGGCGGACGGGGCGCGGACATCATCCTGGAGATGGTCGGCGGCGACTTCCTGGACAAGAACCTCCAGTGCCTCGCCCCCTGGGGCCGGATGGTCGTCTTCGGCGCCGCGAGCGGCGAGCGGGGCACTATAGACGCCATGGCCCTCCTGAAGAAAAACCACTCCGTAACCGGCTTCTATCTCCCGCAGGTCATGAGCCTGCCCGACCTCTTCGTACCGAGCCTCCGGGAGATGATGGGTTGGATCGGGAGCGGAGACCTGAAGCTGACCCTCGGTACCCGCTACCCGCTCGAAAAGGCCGCCGAGGCCCACGCCGACCTGGAAGGCCGTCGGACCACCGGCAAGCTCGTCCTGAACCCCCGGTAGAGGGGGCCGCCCTGAAGCAGAGTCAGGACCCGGGCTTCCTCTGGGGGATACCCGACGGCAACGGGGGCGCGAGACCTCTCAGTTACCTGGAGGCCGGTGACGGGGAGACCCCCGTACTCCTCGTCCACGGCAACTTCGCCGGAAAGTCCTGGTGGCGCGAGTTGCTCGGAGACCCCGTGCCGGGCGCCCGCCTCGTCGCCCCGGACCTGCCCGGCTTCGGGGCCAGCACCATCTACGGGAGCCTCGAGCCCTCCGTGGCCTTCTACGCCGGGGGGCTCCTGAACTTCATCGACGGCCTCGGACTCGAACGCCCGCTCCTAGTCGGTCACTCCTTCGGTGGGGCGGTAGTCACGGAGCTCGCGCTCACCGACCCGGAGCGCTTCCCCGGTATGCTCCTCCTGAACTCCGCCTCTCCCACGGGCCTCCACACCCCCGGGTACCTCTACCCGGTACTCGAGAGCTACCTCCAGGACCGGCGGGGCCTCCGCCGGTCGCTCCGCCGCCTGATCCACACCCAGAACCCGGCGTATCTAGACGAGCTGGTAGACGAAGCCCGGATGATGCACCCGGCCGGGTTCTCCGGCAACGCCCGCGCCCTCTCCGGATGGGACGTCTCCGACCTTACCCGGCGGTACACCAACCCCGTGCTCGCCACCTCCGGCGACCGGGACACCCTGGCCCCTCCCTCCGCGGCCCGCAGGACGGCCGGGGCTTTCCCCCAGGGCCGGTACGTACACCTGGGCGACGTGGGCCACAGCCCCCAGATAGAGTCCCCGGTCCTCGTCTGGAGCCTCCTCCTGCGCTTCCTGAGAGAGACCGGCCAGGAGTAGAGAGGCTCCGGCTTCCACCCGGACAAGACAGAGGGACGGGAGAGTCCCCGCCCCTCTGTTAAATCCCCCTCTGGAAAACTGGTGAGCTTAGATCACGGAGCTGGAAGGCCCGCCCGCGACGTAGAGGGTCTCGCCGCTCATGTACGAGGCATCGTCGGAGGCCAGGAAGGCGACCACGTTGGCTATGTCCTCGGGCTTGCCGAAGCGCCTGAGGGGGATGTTCTTCGCGAAGCGCTCCTTCATGTCCTCCATCGTCATGCCGGCGCGCTCAGCGGCTTCCTTGGTCATCTCCGTCTCGACCCAGCCGGGGGCCACGGCGTTGACGGTGATGTTGAACCGCCCGAGCTCCAGCGCCATCGTCCGGGCCAGCGACTGCAGGGCACCCTTGGCCGCGGAGTAGTTGGCCTGACCCTTGTTCCCCAGCGCCACGATGGAGGAGGTCATGATGATCCGGCCGAACTCCTGGTCCACCATGTACTTCTGCACCGCCTGAGAGCAGAGGAAGCTGCCCTTGAGGTGTACGTCGAGCACCTTGTCCCAGTCGTCCTCGCTCATCTTGAACGAGAGGTTGTCCCGCAGGAGCCCCGCGTTATTCACCAGGATATCCACCCGCCCGAAGCGGTTGTGGATCTCCTCGAACGCCGCCTCGACTTGCTGCGCGCTCGACACATCGCAGGCGATGGCGATAGCCTCCGACCCTGCCGCCTCCACAGCCTCGACCGTCTCCGCGCACGCCTCCGCGGAGAGATCCAAGACCGCCACGTTGGCCCCGTCCTGAGCCAGCCGTATAGCCTCAGCCGCCCC
>JACCZN010000152.1 GCA_013695915.1 Rubrobacter sp. | reverse complement strand
GGAGCCGAGGGAGCGGGTCAGGGCCTCGAGCGCCTCCCGGAAGGTGCCGAACCCCACGACGAGGAGCCGGGCATCCGTCTCGGCCCGCACCCGGGCGAAGGCCGAGATCAGGCTGTGTACGCCCTTGGAGTGTATGAGCTTGCCGACGTAGATTACGAGCGGAGATCCGGGGGAGCTTGCAGAGAGGAAGGCCCGCAGCCGGCCCCCGGCGTCGGCGTCGTGGGCGCGGGCGTTGTAGGTAGAGGAGACCTCGCGCAGCCCTTTGGCAAGTGCCCCGGCGGTCTCGGGCCGTCGCGAGAGGAGGTCCTGGAGTGCTTTCTCCTGCACCGGCCCGCGGCCCGCCCCGCCCCGGAGGCCCTCCAGGTACCGGAGGTCGAGCGCTTCCGGGTGGAAGAGCCCGGTGTCCACGCCGCCGGGGAGGGTGAGGGTCTTGCCCGCGAGCTCCGGGAAGTCCTCCCGGATGGTGCCCGTGGCGTGCTCGGAGAGGGAGACGATGCTCCCGGCTCCCGCGAGGCCCTCGCGGGCGACCTCCATGTACTTCCCGCTCTTGCGGGCCACGTACTGCAGGCAACTGCCGTGCACCACGCTCACGTAGGGCACGTCCGTGCCCTCCAGCGCCCGGCGGGCTATGAGGGGGTTCGGCACGGAGTGGTTGGTGACCAGGGAGGTGGGCTCACGGGTGCCCCCGGCGTCGAGCACGGCCCAGAGGGCGGCCACGTTCAGCGTTACGTAGTCGTCGAACTCGGGGCCCGTAAGGTCCAGGAAGGTCTTTACCCGCCAGCCGGGGTAGTCGTCGTAGACGTAGACGGGTAGCAGGTCGCCTATCTGTGGCAGGTAGACGTTGCAGCGCCCGGCGTACGGTGTCTCCTGTCCGGCCCGCCGCTCGATACCTCCCTTCCCGGCGGTGTAGGAGCCGTTCACGAAGTCGTAGGCCAGGGGGTCCCCGTCCTGACAGAGCAGGTGCACGTCGTACCCGGTGCGGACCAGCGCCCGGCACAGGTTCTGCACGTATATGTTGCTTCCCGAGCCCGAGAGCATGTATCCGTGAACCATTACTATCTTCATGGCTTTCTAGCATAGCAAACCCCGGACGGGGGGTGCCCTCTGCGGCCCCGGACGCCCGTTCCGGGTCAAAAGGCCCCTGAGGCTGTAGTATTCGGGAAGAGGAATTCTTACGCAGAGAGGAGAGTGCGTGGCGCGTACCAAGATGCCGTCGGTTCCGGAGGTCGGGGGCGAGGTCCCGGAGTTCATGCTGTCGAGTGCCCAGGGCGGGCAGTTGCGTCTGAGCCTGCGCCTCGACCGCGGCCCGGTCGTCGTGTTCTTCTACCGGGGGCTGTGGTCCGAGGAGTGTGTAGAGTGGGTAAAGGCGCTCGCGGCGAAGGAGGGTGAGATCAACCTGGCCGGGGCCTCCCTTATCGGGATAGGGACGGTGGAGCCGCAGGAGTCCCGGGAGTTCGCCCGGCAGACCGGCCTCCAGTCCTACATCCTCTACGACTACGCCCGGGTGGCGACCCGGGAGTACGGGCTGCTGGAGCAGGACAAGGAGCACGGGGACTTCGCGCGCCCGGCGGCGTTCCTGATAAAGACCGGCCACGAGGTCGTCGAGGCCTGGGTCGACGAGCGTCCCCCGCCGGAGGAGCTCCTCGCTAAAGTAACGGAGCTCACCGGCCTCCCAAAGGCCGAGGAAGAAGAGGAGGGCGAGGAAGAGAAGCCCAAGAAGAGGCCCCGGAGAGCCGCCAAAGACTCCGGCGATGCCAGCGACGAGGCCGCTGGAGACGGGACCGCTGCCGAGGGCGGAGAGCCGAAGAGGCTCACCCGGGAGGAGCGGGAGAAGCGCCGGGCCGAGCGCAAGGCCGCCCGGGCAAAGGAAGGCTCCGAAGAGGGGGCCGAGAACCCCCCGGCGGAAGCCCCCGCGGAGACCGGGGAGGGAGAGAAGCCGTCCGCAGAGGAGAGAGCCGCCTCGGAGCCGGAGGAGACCGGCGGAGGGGAAGAGAAGCCCTCTGCGTAGCCTGGTGCGCGTAGGCCGGCAGGGAGGCGGGGCTACTCCTTCCTGTGCTCCTCCGGGTCTAGTTCCTCCTGGTCCCGGTCGTACTCGGAGAGCTCTTCGTCCCTCTTGGTGTTGCCGATCTCGTCTATGAAGTCGTAGACGCCGCGCCCGAGGGACCGGCCCATGTTGGCGATCCTCCTGGGCCCAATCACCACGAGCGCCAACACGCCGAGGATCAGGAGTATCTCGAAGACGCCGGGGAACACGCTAGGCCCCTGGCTCTGCGGGGCGCATCAGTACCTCCGGGCTTCGAGGAGCGACTTGAGGCGGGAGAGGGAGCGCTCCCCGTTCTTGCGGGCGAACCGCTCGAGGCCCACCATCCGGGCGGCCCGGTTGGCGAGCCGGCCCTTGAGCCGGAACTCGCCGGAGTAGGCGACCGTGCAGCCCTCGTCCCCTGCGGGCGTTACGTCCACCCGGCCGCTGCCCTCTATCTTCGAGGTGTAGACCCAGCTTGTGCTGTCCTCCCGGCGCTCGGTGACACGGACCTCGGGCTCCAGCTTGCCGATGGGGCTGTCCACCCGGAACCTGTAGTCCTCGCCGCCGAGGTGCTCTACGTTCTCGACGCTGACCATCCACTCCTTGGCGTTGCGGAAGTCCGAGATGTAGGAGGCGACAGCGGCGGCCGGAGCCTCGATGCGGCGCTCTATGCCGAGGCTGCCACCGGCGTCCTCCGCGGTGGTCTCCTGGCCGGGGCTCATCCCCACCCGAGCTCGCTCAGGCGATCCTCGTCGAAGCCGAAGTGGTGGGCGATCTCGTGCATCACCGTGATCCTGACCTGCTCCTCGAGCTCCCCCCAGGTGGCGAAGTCCCGCTCCAGAGGGCCCTGGAAGATGGTGATCCTGTCGGGCAGCACGTTATGGTAGCCGGGCCCCCGCTCGGTGAGCGGGACGCCCTCGTAGAGACCGTAGAGCGTGTTGCCGTAGCTCGAGGCGAGCGGCGTGGAGTACTCCGGCCAATCGTCGACCACTATGGCGACGTTCTCCATGAGCTCCACGAGGCCCTCGGGCAACCGCTCAAGGGCCCTCTCGACGAGCTCGACGAACTCCGGGTCCGTATAGTCCGTATCCTTCACACCGTCTATTGTACACGGCGAACCCCGGTATCTTCCTGCAACGGCGCCGAGCCGTACCCCGCTCCGGCACCCGGCTACTCGAACTCCGCCCACCTCAGGGTAGCCGGGAGGCGCGTAGGCTAAAATAGGCTCTCGTCGGTTGTTATGTGGGAGGCTTGCATTTGAGGTTTCTGTCCGGTTCGCGTCCGGGGCGGTGGTTGGTGTGGGTGGTGTGCCGGGCGTTGAACAGACCGCTGCCCGTGCCGCACGCTGCGGGGTGGATGATGGTCCCGGAGCACTCCGTGGATCAGGTGCTGGAGACGGACGCCCTCCGGAGCCTCTACCCGCAGGACGTTCTGGAGACGGCCCGCCGCATGGACCGGCAGCGCCGTGAGCACGACGAGCGGTACGCGGGGGAGTCTTGAGCCTGCGGGCCGGGGTGTCCGGCCGGGATGGAGCGGCTGCGGAGGAGGAGACCATGCGGGCCGTGGTGATGCGCGGCTACGGCGGTCCGGAGGTGCTCGGCGTGGAGGAGCGGCGGCTTCCCTCCGTCTCCGGGCGGCGGTTGCTGGTGAAGGTACACGCCTGCGGTATCAACCCCATAGACTGGCGCATCCGGCGCGGGGAGCTACGCCCGTTCACGGGCCCCTGGCCGCGGCGCATACCGGGCCGGGACGTGGCCGGGGAGGTCGCTGCCGTAGGGGACGGGGTCACGGGCTTCGAGGTGGGCGACAGGGTCTACGCGATGCTCGACGGTATCTCCGGCGGGTACGCCGGGTACGCGGTAGTGGGGGAAGATGCGGCCTCCACGATGCCGGAGAGCCTCTCCTACGAGGAGGCCGCC
>JACCZN010000107.1 GCA_013695915.1 Rubrobacter sp. | reverse complement strand
CTGAAGCAGGGACCGATACTACACAGATCTCGACCCGGGCCGAGCGCCGGAGCGACGGCTCGGGCGACCGGTACGTTATAAACGGGCGCAAGGTCTACATCTCCCGCGTCCAGTACTCGGACCTCATGGTCCTCCTCGCCCGCACGACCCCGCTGGAGGAGGTGGAGAAGCGCTCCCACGGCCTCTCCGTGTTCCTCGTGGACCTGCGGGAAGTCCCCGGGGAGAGCCTCCGGGTCGAGCGCCGCCGGGTGATGATGAACAACTTTACCAACGAGCTCGAGCTTACGGACCTGGAAGTCCCTGTGTGGAACCGGATCGGAGAGGAGGGCAGGGGCCTCCGCTACATAATGGACGGCATGAACGCCGAGCGGATACTCATAGCCGCCGAGTGCGTCGGGGACGGGCGGTTCTTCGTGGACCGCGCCATCGCCCGAGCCAACGAGCGCGAGGTCTTCGGCCGCCCCATCGGACAGAACCAGGGCGTGCAGTTCCCCATAGCCAGGGCCTACGCCGACATCGAGGCCGCGGAGCTGATGGTGGAGAAGGCCGCCGACCTCTTCGACCGGGGGGAGCCCTGCGGCGCCGAGGCCAACATGGCGAAGCTCCTGGCCGCGGACGCGAGCTGGGAGGCGGCGAACGTGGCGATGCAGACCCTCGGGGGCTACGGGGTGGACGCCGAGTACGACGTGGAGCGGAAGTTCCGCGAGACGCGCCTCTACCAGGTAGCCCCGATCTCGACGAACCTGATCCTCTCCTACCTCGGCGAGCACGTCCTCGGGCTCCCGAGGTCCTTCTAGGATGTCCGGCGGCAGGCTCCCGCTGGAAGGAATGACCGTCGTCTCCCTGGAGCAGGCCGTCGCCGCGCCCTTCGCCACCCGCCAGCTCGCGGACCTCGGCGCCCGGGTGATAAAGGTGGAGCGGCCCGAGACCGGGGACTTCGCCCGCTCCTACGACGAGACGGTAAAAGGTATGGCGAGCCACTTCGTCTGGCTCAACCGCTCCAAGGAGTCCCTGACCCTCGACCTCAAGCAGGAGGCCGCCCGCTCTGTATTGGAGAGGCTGCTCGCCGGGGCCGACGTCTTCGTGCAGAACCTGGCTCCGGGGGCTGCGGAGCGGCTGGGTCTCGGGGCCGGGCGGCTGAGGCGGGACTACCCGCGCCTCGTGGTGACGAGCGTCTCGGGCTACGGCTCGGGAGGCCCGTACACCGAAAAGAAGGCCTACGACTTGCTGGTCCAGTGCGAGTCCGGGCTGGTCTCCATCACCGGCACGCCGGAGACGCCCTCCAAGGTCGGCATCTCGGTGGCCGACATAGCCGCCGGGATGTACGCGTACTCCGGGGTACTCTCCGCGCTGCTGCGGCGGGAGCGCACGGGCGAAGGCGCTACCCTGGAGGTCTCCATGCTGGAGGCCCTGGGCGAGTGGATGGGCTTCCCGGCCTACTTCGCCGGCTACGGCGGCGAGGAGCCCGCGCGCACCGGCGCCCGCCACGCGGCGATAGCCCCCTACGGCCCGTTCGAGTGCGCCGACGGGGAGGTAGTCTTCCTCGGCATCCAGAACGAGCGGGAGTGGCGGGAGTTCTGCGGGACGGTGCTGGAGCGCCCCGGTCTGGCGGAGGACCCCCGGTTCTCCTCGAACTCCCGGCGCGTAGCCAGCCGGGAGGAGCTGCACGCCGAGATAGAGGCCGTGCTCGGCGCCCTCTCGGCCGAAGAGGCGGTGGCCCGTCTGGAGGACGCGGGCATCGCCAACGCGCGCATGAGGAGCGTGCGGGGGTTCCTGGACCACCCGCAACTCCGGGCCCGGGACCGCTGGCGCGAGGTAGGCTCTGCGGCGGGAGAGCTGAGCGCGCTCGTCCCGCCGGGCATACCGGACGGCGAGGAGCCGGTCATGGCTCCCATACCGGAGGTCGGGGAGCACACCCGGAGCATCCTCTCCGAGCTCGGGTACGGGGAGGCCGAAGTCCGCTCGATGAGCCGGGACGGGACGGTCTCTGCGGGGGAGGAGGAATGACCTGGCGTGCCGCCAGGATGGGGCGAGAGGAGGTTCACGGATGCTGAGGCTCACGGGGCTGCCGGGCGTCGAACGCTACCCGGAGGCGGCTGTGGCGCGGGACGGGGAGCACATAACGATCCGCTTCGGCGGGCTCGGGGACGAGCAGCAGATGGCTGTACCCCTGAAGTACGGCGGCGGCGACGAGGAGTCGGCCGAGCTCCGGCTCATGGCCCAGCTACAGCAGGCGGGTTACCGCGTCTGGCGAGAGGAGCAGTAGAGAGAAGGAGCGGCCGGGGTCTGGGCCCCGGCCGCCGCCTCTCTGAGTCGTTCCGCCGGTCTATTAGTTGCGGACCATGCCGTGCGGGTCGAGAACGAACTTCTTGGCGACCCCGGAGTCGAAGTCCGAGTAGCCCTTCGGCGCGTCGTCGAGCGGCAGCACCGTGGCGTTGACCGCCTTGGCGATCTGGGCCTTGTCGTGCAGGATCGACATCATGAGGCCCCGGTTGTACTTCAGGACCGGGCACTGGCCGGTGTGGAGCGAGTGGGACTTGGCCCAGCCGAGGCCGAAGCGGATGGAGAGCGAGCCCTCCTTGGCCGCCTCGTTAGGCGCGCCCGGGTCGCCGGTCACGTAGAGGCCCGGGATACCGAGCGCGCCGCCGGCGCGGGTGATGGTCATGACCGAGTTCAGGACCGCCGCGGGCTGCTCGTCCTGGGCGTCCGCGCCGTGGCCGCGGGCCTCGAAGCCGACGGCGTCCACCGCGCAGTCCACCTCCGGGATGCCGAGGATCTGCTCGATCTGCTCTCCAACGTCGCCCTGCGACACGTCGACCGTCTCGCAGCCGAAGGACCGGGCCTGCTGCAGGCGCTCCGGGATCAGGTCTCCCACGATCACGACCGCCGCGCCCAGTAGCTGCGCCGAGTGGGCCGCCGCCAGACCGACCGGACCCGCGCCCGCGATGTAGACCGTCGAGCCCGTGCCCACGCCCGCCGTGTAGCAGCCATGGTAGCCGGTCGGGAAGATGTCCGAGAGCATGGTGAGGTCCAGGATCTTCTCCAGCGCCTGGTCCCGGTCGGGGAACGGCAGGAGGTTGAAGTCCGCGAACGGTACCATGACGTAGTCGGCTTGCCCGCCGGCCCAGCCGCCCATGTCCACGTAGCCGTAGGCCGAGCCCGCCCTGGCGGGGTTGACGTTCAGGCAGATGCCGGTCTGACGCTCCTTACAGTTCCGGCAGCGGCCGCAGGCGATGTTGAAGGGGACCGAGCAGATGTCTCCCTCTTTTATGAACTGCACGTCGTTGCCGACCTCTATGATCTCGCCTGTGATCTCGTGCCCGAGGGTCTGGCCTGCCGGCGCCGTGGTCCTCCCGCGCACCATGTGCTGGTCCGAGCCGCAGATGTTGGTGGAGACTATCTTTAGGATCACGCCGTGCGGCGCCTCCTTGGACATGCCCATGCTCTGGGCTACGCCCTGGGGCACCTCGAGCTTCGGGTAGCCTATGTCCTCGACCGCCGTCTCCAGCGGGCCCTTGTAGACTACGCACCTGTTTTCTGCCATGGGATACCTCCCTTTGATGTGGTTGTTACTCACCCGGCACTCTTCTTATGTGGGCGCGGGGCTACGGACGCGAACCACACCCGCAGCCGCTCTCTCAGACTTCCAGCGGTACCTCCTATCCTTCTCCCCTGATGCCCCCTCGGCACCTCTACATACACCGTAACAGATGTAAAATGCCCGGGCAATACGAGGTCCCTCCGGGGCTTGCGGTTTGCTCCTCCGGGCTGCGGGGAACGGAGGAGCTACAGGGATCTCGGAACTCGGTCTTCTGTGCCAGGGTCGGCCGTCGGTAGCGGGGAGATAGTATGATTAGGCTATTCCAGCAGGTCGGGGAGGGGGAGTTTGGCGGGAAGCTACCATGACAGAGTGAGAGAGGTGAGAGCGTGTTCTTGAAGATCACGGGCAAGGACGGTCTCTGGTCGAAGCTCAGGGACCACGTGGGGGTCAAGGTGGAGCATCCCATAAGCCCCGAGACCCGGAACCTCAAGGCCCGCATCCACGACGAGGGTGTGGAGAAGACGAAGAGCATCTGCCCCTACTGTGCGGTCGGTTGCTCCACGCTCGTCTACCACCGGGACGGCAGGATCCTCGACATCGAGGGCAACCCGGAGAGCCCGATCAACGCCGGAACCCTGTGTCCGAAGGGTTCGGCGACCTTCGGGCTGCACGTCTCGCCGCACCGCTGGACCACGGTCCGCTACCGCAGGCCCTACTCCGCCGAGTGGGAGGACCTGCCGCTCGAAGAGGCGATGGAGATGATCGCCCGGCGGGTCAAGAAGGCCCGGGACGAGAGCTGGGAGGAGAGCCAGGAGGACGGCTCGCCGCTGAACCGCACGATGGCCCTGACCTCCATCGGCGGGGCGGCGATAGACAACGAGGAGAACTACCTCATAACCAAGCTCTTCCACTCCCTGGGGGTGGTGAGGGTCACCAACCAGGCCCGCATATGACACAGCTCCACGGTGTCCGGTCTGGGCATCACGTACGGCAGGGGCGGGGCCACCAACACCCTCGACGACCTCCAGAATAGCGACTGCATACTCTTCGAAGGCTCGAACATGGCCGAGGCCCACCCGGTCGGCTTCCGGCACCCGATGCTCGCCAAGGAGCAGCGCGGGGCGAAGCTGATACACGTGGACCCCAGGTTCACGCGCACCAGCGCGATGTGCGACATCTACGCCCCAATACGGCCCGGTACCGACATAGCGTTCCTCGGCGGCCTCATAAACTACGTGCTGGAGAACGAGCGGTACTTCGAGGAGTACGTCGTCAACTACACCAACGCCTCGACCCTCGTCTCGGAGGACTACTCCGACCTGGACGCCTCCGGCATCTTCGTCGGGTACGACCCGGAGACCGGCGAGTACGACCAGAACGCCTGGCGCTACGAGGGCATGCCCGTCACCCCGGCGGTCGGCGGCAGCGAGGGCGCCATAACCTCCGAGGCCTTCAGCGAGATGGTGGGGGAGTACAGGGACGAGGGGAGCTTCCCCCACGACGAGACGCTCCAGCACCCGCGCAGCGTGTTCCAGATACTCAGGCGCCACTTCGCCCGCTACACCCCGGAGGTCGTCGAGCAGGTCACCGGCTGCCCGAAGGAAGCGTTGCTCGAGGTCGCGGAGACCATCTGCGACAACTCCGGGCGCGAGAAGACCACCGCGCTCTGCTACTCCGTGGGCTGGACCCAGCACTCCAAGGGCGCCCAGGTCATACGGGCCGCCGCCATCCTGCAGCTACTCCTCGGCAACATCGGGCGTCCCGGGGGCGGCATCATGGCGCTCCGGGGCCACGCTACCATCCAGGGCTCGACGGACATAGCCACCCTCTACAATGTCCTCCCCGGCTACGTCGCCATGCCCGACGCCAACAAGACGCACGACACCTGGGAGGACTACGTCGCGACCGAGGCCGCCCACACCGGCTGGTGGGCCAACTTCCGGGCCTACGCCACGGCCATAATGAAGGCCTGGTACGGTGAGTCGGCGACCCACGAGAACGGGTACCTCTTCGAGCACTTCCCGCGTCTGAACGGCGACCACTCCTACTACCCCACGATCATGGAGATGAAGGATGGCGTCGTGAAGGGCTGCTTCGTGTTCGGGCAGAACTTCGCCGTCGGCGGCCCTCACGCCCGCATGGCGCGCGACGGCCTGAGGAACCTCGACTTCCTCGTCGTGCTCGACGCCTACCCCATAGAGACCGCCGAAGCCTGGAAGAGCGACGGTGCCGACCCGGCGGAGTGCGGCACGGAGGTCTTCTTCATGCCCTCCGCGCTCGTGGCCGAGAAGGACGGGACTTTCACCCAGACCCAGCGCCTCGTGCAGTGGCACGACCGCTCCGTGGAGCCGCCGGACGACGCGCGCTCGGACGCATGGTTCGTCTACCACCTCGGCCGGAGACTAAAGGAACTCCACAGGGGCTCCGGGGACTCCCGCGACGCCCTCATAAACGCCATGACGTGGGACTACACCACGGAGGGCGAGAGGGAGGAGCCCGACCTCGAGGACGTGCTGCGGGAGATAAACGGCTACCACGTGGAGACCGGGGAGCCGCTGGAAGACTTCCTGGACATACAGGAGGACGGCTCGACGGCGTGTGGGGCCTGGATCTACTCCGGCGTCTTCGCGCACGGCGTCAACCAGGCCCGGCGCCGGAAGACCGGCGAGTACCCGCACACCGAGTGGGGCTGGGCGTGGCCCGGCAACCGGCGCATCCTCTACAACCGGGCATCCGCCGACCCCGACGGCAAGCCCTGGAGCGAGGAGAAGAAGCTCGTCTGGTGGGACGAGGAGCAGGGGAAGTGGGTAGGCTACGACATCCCCGACTTCCAGGCCACCAAGGACCCGACCTACCGGCCGGACCTCGAGGCCCGGGGCCTGGATGCGCTGCCGGGCAACGGGCCGTTCATCATAAACGCCGACGGCAAGGGCTGGCTCTTCGCCCCGGCGGGGCTAAAGGACGGTCCGCTCCCCGCCCACTACGAGCCCCTGGAGTCGCCGGTAAGGAACCTGCTCCACGACCAGCAGTACGACCCCATGGTCCGGACCTACCAGCGGCCCGACAACCCCTACAATGCCCCGGAGGACCCGAACTACCCGTATGTCATCACCACCTACCGGCTGACCGAGCACCATACCACGGGCGCGATGAGCCGCTGGATCCCATGGCTCAACGAGCTACAACCAGAGTCCTTCTGCGAGATCTCACCGGTCCTCGCCGGTGAGAAGGGCATAGAGAACCGGGAGTGGGTCACCATCTCCACCAGCCGCGGCAAGATCCACACCCGCGCTCTGGTCACCGACCGCATCCCCGTCTACGAGTTTGAGGACCGGAAGCTCCACACCGTAGGCCTGCCGTACCACTACGGGCCGAACGGGCCGAGCGACCTGGCAAAGGCCGACATAGCGAACGACCTGATGCCGGTGAGCCTGGAGGCCAACGTCTCCATCCACGAGGCCAAGGCGTTCACCTGCAACCTGGAGCGAGGCCGGCTGTGAGCGCTGGTACCCGGCGGGAGGCCATGAGCCGGGAGCTCATGGAGCTCGCTCTCTGGCTCTCCGAGCACCCCGAGATGGCCCGCAAGCACCTCAAGCCCGTGAGGAGGAAGGCCTCGCTCGACCCCGGCGTCTACTACAACCGGGGCACCCGCATGATAGAGCGGCTGTACAGCCCGCAGCACGCCGCCCTCGGGAACCAGATGTTCCACGTAAACAGCGACCCGGCCGCCCCCGTAGAGGAGATCCGGCGCCGGGTCCTAGAAGGGAAGAGCTAGTGGCTACAGGCTTTCTGACCGACACCACCGTCTGCATCGGCTGTAAAGCCTGCGAGGTCGCCTGCAAACAGTGGAACCAGCTACCCGCCGACGGCTACGAGTTTACCGGCGACTCCTACGACAATACCAAACAGCTCTCCGGCACCACCTGGCGCCACGTAGCCTTCGTCGAGAACCCGAAGAAGAAGCGCCTGACCGGCGACGTGGACCTCGTCGCCCTGGCCGAGGACGTAAAGGAGCAGCTCCCCGGCGGCGCGGAGCTCGACGCTCTGGGCCGCTGGACGTTCATGAGCGACGTCTGCAAGCATTGCGTGGAGGCTCCCTGCCAGCAGGCGTGCCCGACCGGCGCGATCATCCGCAACGAGTTCGACAACGTCTTTATCCAGCCCGACGTCTGCAACGGCTGCGGGTACTGCGTGCCCGCCTGCCCCTACGGCGTGATCACCAGCGTCCCCCACGATGGGCGGGCCTTCAAGTGCACCCTCTGCTACGACCGCCAGAAGGAGGACCTCGAGCCCGCCTGCGCCAAGGCCTGCCCGACGGACTCCATAATGTTCGGCGAGGTCGAGGAGCTGCAGAGGATAGCCGACGAGCGCGTCGAGCGGCTGCACGCCAAGGGCTACACCGAGGCCTACCTCTACGGCACGCCCGAGGTCGGCGGGACCGGCGGCATAGGGGGCAACCACTCCAAGTTCATACTCCTGGACGAGCCGGAGACCTACAACCTGCCCGCCCATCCCTTCCTGCCCCAGGACAAGGTCGGGGGCGCGGCGGTAACGAGCGCCGTGGCCGCAGCAGCCCTCGGCGCGCTCCTGGCCTACGCCTTCCGGGACTAGAGAGGAGCCCGTAGATGAGCGAGACCCCGCTAGAGTCCGCCGAGTCCCGGAACGGCCACGCCGGTAGCACTGGCACCGGTGGAGAAGCCCGGGCGGAGACCTCCCACCACCCGGAGACCGACCCGGAGAGAGGGGACAAGAACTACTACGGCATACCCCCGATAAAGCGGGCTCACTGGACGTGGCAGATACCGGTGTACTTCTGGATCGGGGGTATCGGCGCCGGCGTGCAACTGTTCGCCACGGTGGCCCAGCTCCTCGGCCACCGGGACGAGGATCTCAAGAGGGTCAGCCGGTACACCGTGCTGGCGACCATGATCCTGAGCCCGGTACTCCTGATCTGGGACCTCGGACGCCCCGAGCGGTTCCTGAACATGCTCCGCATCCTGAAGCTCCGCTCCCCAATGTCCACCCAGAGCTGGGCACTCTCCGTGTTCGGGACCTTTAGCGGCCTCGTGGCTACCCGGCAGGCCGCCGAAGACGGGCTGCTGGGGCAGAACTCTCTCTCCCGCCTCGCGCGGAGTCTCATCCCCGACCGCCTGCTCACCGTGCTCGCCCTGCCGTTCGGGCTCTGGGTCGGGTCCAACACGGGCACCCTGCTCGCGGCGACCTCGGTGCCGATCTGGGCCCGCAACTGGGCGCTCATGGGACCTACCTTCCTGGCCTCCGGCCTCTCCACGGCCCTCTCCCTTCTCTCGCTCGTGCTGCACCTCGGTCACCTGGGAGAAGAGAAGACCCACCGCGTCCTCCGGCGCGCCGAGAAGGGAACCCTGCTCGCGGAGGCGGTCCTGCTGGCGGCCTCCCTGGTACGTATGGGCCGGTGGGGCAAGCCGCTCTTCTCGAAGGAGGTGGCCCCGTTGTTCGTCGGCGGCAGCCTGGTCGGGGGCGTAGTGGCGCCGTTCGCGCTGCTCCTCGGCAAGGAGACGCGCAACAAGAGCCTCCTGGCCTCCGTGCTGGTGCTGCTCGGCGGTCTGGCCCTCCGGTTCTCGATGATCCTGGGCGGGCGCAAGAGCGCCGATGACCCGGAGGCGACCTTCACCTTCGCCCGCGGAGAGAACGCCCCGCGTCCGGGAGACAAGGTCTAAAGCTTTACAGAAGGAGCAACATCCTACGACCGCGCCGCCAGCCCTCTGCCGGGATAGAGAGCCGAAGGCGCGTTTCGCACGGAGGCGCAGGCTCTCTCCGGCGGGATGCCTCGTCCCTGATCCCGCCGGAGAAAGACTGGGGGTTTTTGGTGTAAACTTCGCGTTAACGGGGTCGGGTAGAGGATAGACGGCGCGGTAGCCGGGGGAGGAGAGCCGTGACGGAGCATCGGGACAGAGAGCTTGCCGACATCCCCGAGCAGGGCGAGACCATCGAGGAGGAACGGGTCTCCCGCCGGGCCTGGGTAGGGAGGTTCCTCGGGCCCGCTCTCGCGATACTCGCGTACTACACCCTGCCGACCGGCCCCGAGCAGCTCTCGCCGGAGGGCGTGGCCGTGGTCTCGGTCGGGATACTCATGGCGGTGTGGTGGATCACGGAGGCGCTCCCGCTCCCGGCGACGGCACTGCTGCCGATAGCCCTGTTCCCCCTGCTGGGGGTCTTCGAGGTCGGGGACGCGACGGCCCCGTACGCGAGCGATGTGATCTTCCTGTTCATGGGCGGTTTCATGCTGGCGCTGGCGATACAGCGGTGGGGCCTGCACCGCCGCATCGCGCTCCTCACGGTCCTCGCGGTCGGCACAGAGCCCGTGCGCGTGATCGGGGGCTTCATGATAGCGACCGCCTTCTTGAGCATGTGGGTGAGCAACACCGCGACCACGCTGGTAATGCTCCCCATCGGCCTGAGCGTCCTGCTGCTCGTGATGGGCGGCGGCGGTGAGGACGGAGAGGAGACGGACGGCTCGGAGCTTACCGGCCGGGGCGCGTCCAACTTCGCGACCTGCCTGATGCTCGCCATCGCCTACGCCGCGAGCATCGGCTCGCTCGCCACCCTTATCGGCACGCCGCCGAACCTCTTCATGGCCGGTTTCCTGGAGGAGACCTACGACATACAGATCGGGTTCGGTCAGTGGATGCTGGTCGGGTTCCCGCTGGCCGTGGTCTTCCTGGGCATCGCCTGGGTGGTGCTCACCCGGTTCGTCTACCCGCCGGAGATAACCGAGATCTCCGGCGGCCGGGAGATGATCCGGGGCGAGCTCGACGGGATGGGAGCCCCCAGCCGCGGCGAGAAGGTGGTGCTGGTGATATTCGCGCTCACGGCTCTGGCCTGGATCACCCGCGAGCCACTAACTGGCTCCGAGGCGGTGACGTCGGTCCTGCCGTTCGTCGAGGGCCTCTCGGACGCGGGCATCGCGATAATCGCCGCCATAGTGCTGTTCGCCCTGCCCGTGGACTGGCGCAACGGCGTGTTCACGCTGGACTGGAGGACCATAGTAGAGAACCTGCCGTGGGGCGTGCTGCTGCTCTTCGGCGGCGGGCTGAGCTTGGCCTCGGCGGTGAGCGAGACCGGCGTGGACGAGTGGATCGGGAGCCTCGTAGCCGGATTCGGCGGTCTCCCGGTGCTCCTGCTGGTCGTGGCCGTCGCCACCATAACCCTGCTGCTCACGGAGCTTACGAGCAACACCGCAACGGCTGCTACCTTCCTGCCGATACTGGCGGGCGCCGCCATAGGGCTCGACCTCGACGTGCTGCTGTTCGTGGTCCCCGCGGCTCTGGCGGCCTCCTGCGCATTCATGCTACCGGTCGCCACCCCGCCGAACGCCATCGTGTTCGGCTCGGGCCACGTCACCATCCTCCAGATGGTGCGCGCCGGGGTGTGGCTGAACATTATCGGCATCATCCTGATAACGGCGTCGATGTACGCGCTGGCGGGCTGGGCGCTGGGCGTGAGCTTCGGCTAGAGCGCCGCGAAGCGCCCCGCGGAAGCGCACGGTCGGCGGTTAGCCTTCGTGCGGCTCTGTGCGTTTACGCCTCCGGTCGAGAAGCTATGGCCTTTTCTTCGAGGAGATCGGGGGGGCAGGAGGCGGCACCGGCCGAACGCTGTCCGGCGTCTTTGGAAGAGGCCAGGCCGATCCGGGGCTGCGCAGACTACCGTTGATGGCCGGACGCGGCGGGATCACGCGGCACTGCCCGCTCGTAGACCGTATCAACGATCCCGCGGCGCCTCCATCTTCTCTCCTCTCTGGTAGGCGGCCTTCGCGATCGCGTGAGCCGAGATAGGCGTGGTCAGGAGCAAGGCTGCTGCTATCAGCGCGGCTCTGTAGACTATCGCCGGGTCCTCCGTCAGCGCGGCGGCCAGGAGTAGCGGGAGCAACCCCAGGAGCACGGCCTTGCTCCCCGGGTGCAGCTTGAGGTAGGTATCGGGCAGCCGGATCATGCCGTACACCCCAACGGTCAGGATGAAGACGCCCAAGATTACCAGCGCATCGGCGAGATAAGGGACTGCAAACGCCAGGTCGGTGGTCACTAGAGGATCTTCCTTTCTCCATGGTAACGGGCCGAAACTAGCGTCGCCACAAAGGCGAGGAGCGCGAGTACGAGCGCCGCGTCCATGTAGTAGGAGGAACGGTTTGCGACGGCGTAGAGCACCAGGAGCGCCACCAGAACCAGCGTCAGCGCGTCGAGCGCGAGTATGCGCGCGGTCGTCGAGCGCAGCCGGACCACCGCCGTCGCGCTCGCCACGAGCAAGATGGTCGTCCAGGCCATCGCGAAGAAGAAAACAAGGTCGTGCAACGTAAACCTCCTTTTGGGGTCAGGGGAACACCTTTCTCTGGTAGCGTCGGTAGAACTCCTGCTGCTCCTCGCGGGCCGCGTCCGGGTCTGCGGCGTCTATCGCGTGGATCAGCATCACCCTCGCGTCCTCGTCCACGTCGATCAACACGGTCCCGGGTACGAGCGCCGCGAGCAACGCCGAGACCGCGACCCCGGTCGGGGTCCTCTCTTCCAACGGTACGGTCACCATGCTGCGGTCCGGCGGCCTGAGGTGGACCGTTACCAGAAAGACTTTCCAGGCGCCGACCAGCATGTCCCGCGTCACGGCGCCCGCGAACGGGAAGAAGGCTACGGCGCGCTCGAGCGGGGAGGGCATTCGGCCGGGCGGCTTTGCCGGATCGGCCTTCGGAGCGGTCCCGGACCGGCGGTCCGTACGCCGGACCATGAGCCGAGCCACCGAGTACAGGACCGTGGCGAGGACGGTGCCTATCGCCAGGTCCCAGGGGTGGAAGCTCGCCAGCGCGAGTGCGTAGACGAGGATCAGGGCGGCGACGATCGCGACGTGGCGCGTCACCCGGAGCCTCCGGCCAGGGTGGCGGCCGCCGCGTCGCTCAGAGCGACCAGCGGCTCGGGCCAGACTCCCATCAGCACGATCAGGGCCGCCAGCGCGACCACGAGAAAGCGTGCCGTGGGCGGGCTAGCCTTGCCGGGACCCTGCGGCGCTACGAAGCGGCGCTGGTAGACCTGAAACGAGTACAAGAACGACAGCGCGCCACCCACGAAGACCAGGGCGACGAGGGCCAGGCTCGCGGGCAACGAGCCCTCGGTGATGGCCGCCTGGAACACCGCTATCTTCCCGAGGAACCCGGCCGCCGGGGGTACACCCGCGACGGAGAAGGCCCCGATGGCGAATGCCCCGCCGACCAGCGGCCCGCGCAACCCGGCGGAGAGGAAGATCACCCCCTTGTTCAAGGAGTTCACGACCGAGTAGAGGACCGCCGCCGCGTACCCCACCGGACCGCCGATGCCCAGGGCCAGGAGGATGTAGCCGACCTGTCCGATCGCCGAGTAGGCCATGACCTCGGAAGTGTCGCGGCGCGAGATCGCCTGCAATGCCCCGTAGACGATGCTCGCGGTCCCGAGGACGATAACCGCGACCGACCCGAACTCCAGCTCCCGGGGCAGGAGGTCTGCGCCGAAACGGAGGAGCCCGTAGCTTCCGATGTTGGCGAGCGCCCCGGAGAGGATGGCGGCCACGGGCGCGTGGCTGCCGACGTAGACCGCCGGCAGCCAGAAGTGGAACGGGAAGAGGCCCAGCTTCAGGCAGAAAGCCGCGAAGAGCACCGCCGCTATCACGGTCACCGAGCGGGGCTCCAGTACGTCCGCCCTCTCGCCGATCACCTGCATGTCCAGGCTGCCGGTGACGGTGTAGAGCGCTGCGATCCCGATCAGAAAGACCACCGACCCGAGCAGGTTGACGACGGCGAAAAGGAAGGCGGCCCTTACCTGGTAGTCCTCCTCCCGGTAGCCGGTCAGGATGAAGGCGGCGGTCATGGCGATCTCGAAGAACACGTAAAAGTTGAAGGCGTCGCCTGTCAGGAACAGCCCGTTGAGACCGGCCGCTACGAGCAGCACCAGCGCCGGAAAGGCGCGCCAGCGCACCCCCAGAGGGATCTCGTAGAGCAGGGAGACCAGGATAACCCCCACGGAGACGAGGGCGAACGTAAGGCTCAGGGCGTCGGCTCGCAGTGAGATCCCGACGCCCTCCGGCCATCCGCCCGCGACCGTCCCGACCGGACCCTCCCGGAGCACCACGACGGTCAACCAGACGAGAGAGGCGAAGCTCGCCCCGAGGCCCGCCGCCGCGAGGAAGCCGACCCAACGTCGGCGGCCGTCCAGGAGGGCCAGCACGGCCGCGAGCACCCAGGGTATCCCGACCGGGAGGACGAGGAGTACCTGGCTTGCCGACGATCCCGTCACCGCTCTCCCGCCCCTTCCTGCGTCTCCGCCGCATCTTCCGGCTCCGCGTCCTGCTCCTCCGCCGGCAGCTCTTCCTCCTCGGGGTCCTCCTCGGCCTCTAGCGCCTCGGCGTAGCGCATCTCGATGGCCGAGATCTCCTCCAGATCGACGGTGCGGTGCGTGACGTACACGCGGTAGATTATCGCCAGGAGCAGGGCAGCGATGCTGAAGCCTATGATGAGGGCGGTCAGGGCCATCGCCTGAACCAGCGGATCGCTTATCCCGGCACCCGTCAGTCCCTCTTCGGGGAGCGGGTAGATCGGGGCCTCGCCACGGACCAGCCCCGCGGCGATTATGAAGAGGACCGCCGAGTTGGAGATCAGGATCACGCCCACGACCACCCGCGTGAGGTCGCGCTGAAGGAGGAGGAACGTCCCGGCAGCGAAGACGACCGCGACCGCGAGTGCGGCGAGAAGGATCACCGCTTCCTGTACCCTTGCGGTCCCGCGTACTCTTCCTCATCGGCAATAGTGTGGGCGAAGACCGAGACCACCCCTATCGAGAAGCCGAGCACCAGGAAGAAGATACCGACGTCGAAGAGGACCGCGGTTATCAGTTCGAGGGTACCGAGGTAGATGGGCTCGGAACCGGGCGACGGGTAGTGGGTCAGGACCGCGTCCCCCAGGAAGAGGGGTGCGGCGGCGACGCTCAGGGCCAGAAGCAGCCCCGCGAACGCGATCGTCGCCGCGCCTCTCGCGGAAGGCAGCCCTCCCGTCTTCCCTCGCCCGAGGGCGAGGCGCCGGAGCATGAGCCCCAGGGCGGCGACCACCCCGGCGGAGAAGCCGTCGCCGGTCTGGGTATAGCCCTTGACGAGGATCGCCACGGCGACGATCAGGGTAGGAAGGTAGAGCAGCCTCGCCACGGCCCTTGTAGCGACCCCCGCCACCGAGTCCGCGCTCGATGGAGCCTTTGCCGCGGTTATCCCGCGACCGAGCAAGGTCGACACGCCGAGGAGGACCACGGCCACGACAGTGATCTCGCCCAGAGTGTCCAGCCCGCGGAAGTCCGCCAGTATGGCCGTGACGACGTCCTCGGCGTGTACTTCCGGGGTGAGCCGCACGTACTCCTCGGCGACGGTCTGCCCGGCCGGCGGCTGCGAGAGCGCGCCCCAGACGACCACGAAGGCGAAGATGCCCGCCACCGCCGAAACGAAGATCTTGCGGTTCGGTCTGAGCAGCGGCTGCGCCGCCTGGCGGCGCAGGGTGCGGTAGGGGATCAGCTTCATGGTGGCGAAGTAGAGCAGCGCGAGCACGACCTCCACCAGGACCGCCACGAGCGTCACGTCCGGTGCTCCGTAGAAGGCGTAGGCGACCGCCAGGGCGAAGCCCGCGCTGGAGAACACCAGCGCCAGCGTGACGTGCCGCCGCGTGAAGGCCGTCGCCAGCGAGGCCGCCGCCACCCCCACCAGCACCATCATCAGCGGCACCTCTTCGGCCCGGAGCTCACCCACCTGGTACGCGCCGGTCGCGGGGGTCGCCAGCACGGCCGCGCCCACTATCACGGCCGTCGGCAGTAGCACGGAGGTGACGCGCCCTCTCAGGTTGCGGATCTCCAGTTGGTGGAGGGAGCCCGAAAGCACGTTGAGCCCGTGTACGGTCAGGACGTAGAGCCGCTCCGGCCCCGCCAGTGCCCCGAGCCTGCTGAAACCGAGGGCGGCCCATGACCAGACCGGGCGCGAGAGGATCAATCCCACCCCCAGGGCGTAGGCCCCCAGTGCCATGAGATACTCGGGAAGGACCTCCAGACGATAGGAGGCACCCAGGGGAGTCGGGGCCTGGAAGGAGACCTCCCCCGCCGCCTCGGCCAGGGACTCGAAGGGACCCGTAAAGATGCCCCCGAGCAAGGCGATGCCCCCGAGAGCCGCCACCGGCGCCACGAGCAACGCGGGTACGGAGTGCGCCTCGGCCTTGCCGTCTGCGCCCCCGAGGAAGACCCCGCTCCAGAAGCGCCAGGTGTAGGCTAGCGTCGTCGCCGCGAACGCGACCGCGAAGGCGGCGAAAAGGGGACCGCGCTCGAGCGCGGCGGCGAAGAAGAACTCGTCCGCGAAGAAGCCGAGCGTCAGGGGGAGCGAGGTGAGCGTGGCCGCCGCGGCTCCGGAGGCCACCGCGAGCAACGGCAGGGGCTTCCTGAGTCCCCCGAGCTTGCTGAGACGGTCCTCGCCGGTCGCCTCCGTGACCGCACCGGCGGTAAGGAACAGGGCGCTCTTGGCGAGGGCGTGGGTGATCACGTAGAAGGCCGCACCGCCAGCGCCGTAGGGACCGCCGAGGCCGTACATTGCGACCACGAACCCGTACTGCGCTATGGTGGAGTAAGCGAGTAGCTGCTTGAGGACGTTCCGCGTGAGCGCCAGGACGCCGCCGACCGCCATCGAAGCCACGCCGAACACCAGAAGGATGTCGAGCAAGACCTCGCTCTGCTGCAGGAGCGGGTACACCCGCCCGATGAGCAAGACGCCCGCGGCGACCATCGCCGCCGAGTGAAGGTAGGCGGAGACCGGCGTCGGGGCGGCCATCGCCCGCGGCAGCCAGAAATGGAAGGGCGCCTGAGCGCTCTTTGCAAGACCTGCGACCGCGATGAGGAGGCCGCAGCCCGTAAGGAGCGGCCCCGGCTCGACGAGGCCGGCGAGCTCCGGGATAGAGAAGGTGCCGTGGGCCGCGTAGAGAAAGAGTGCCCCGATCAGCAAGAGCACCGCGGTGATGCCGGTGATCAGGAGCGCCATGAGCGCCGAGGCCCGCGACCCCTCCTTGTGGCCGTCGTAGCCGATCAGGTAGTAGGAGGCGATGGCCGTGAGGTCCCAGAAGACAAAGAGGAGGATCAGGTCCTGCGCCATGGCGAGGCCCACCATCGAGCCCATAAACAAGAGAACGAAGAAGTAGAAGCGCACGGCGTCCGAAGCCGGACGCGCTTCGTGATCCAGGTGCAGCGGCACGTACCGCGAGGAGTACACGAGGACGGCGAAGCCGATGCCGGTCGCCAGAAGAGCGTACAGGGTGGCGAGCCCGTCGAGCTCGACGGCGAAGCGCAGCCCCCAGGTCGGCGTCCAGGCGATGTCCACGATGCCCCCTCCGGAGAGGTACCCCCACAACGTCGCCAGGGCGGCGAGGGCGGCGAAGACCGTACCCACCGGGGCGGCGTAGGCGGTCCTCAAGGTTCCAGCGAGCAGGGCGGCCGGCGCGGCGAGCAGGGCGAGCGCTAGCGGTAGCAGTACGGTGAGCGTCACCGGAAACGGCCCGCCGCTTCACCCGTCTTCTGCCGATGATGGTACCGTTCTTTCACGAACAAAGGATAACCGGAAAATTCGTGAATAGTGGGCCTCCGGGAAACTCTCACTCTCATCACTGGCAGGCCGGGCCTCGGGGCAGGTTACGCCGGGTGGATAGTACGAGGCGGCGTCGATGTACGCGCTGGCGACCTGGGCGCCGGGGGTGAGCCTCGGCTAGAGCCGGCCGGGGACGGTAGCCCCCGTCAGGTACTCCACGACGCCCCTCAACGAGCCGCGCTCCGCGAGCGCCGCCCGCTGGTGGTCCGCGCCGGTGCCGGTCCGGCAGATCTCGAGTACCCCTTCGAGCTCCTTCTCGCAACCGAGGTCCCGGGCCACCGTCCGCAGCTCCCCGACGAGGCCCACGGCCATCTCCCGGGCTCCGACCTCCTCCCCGGTGGAGAAGTCGTAGAACATGGCCGATAGCCCGTAGCGGGCCGCCCGCCACTTGTTCTCGTCCACGAAGAACCGCCGGTCCGGCCCGTGGTCCCCTCGGGACCCCATTGGCGGCGAGCTCGCTACCAGGCACTGCACGAGGGCCGCGAGGGCCGCGGTGCTGGCCGGGTCTGTCTGGACGTCGAGCGCGCGCAGCTCCACGGTGCCGAGCCCCGGGTGCGGGCGCACGTCCCACCAGCACCAGGTGTAGTCCGGGATGCTGCCCGCCGCGACCAGGGCCTCCACGTGCCGCTCGAAGTCTCTCCAGCACCCGAAGTCCGGCGGGAGGCCGGAGCGGGGGAACACCTCGAACACCTTTATGCGCGCCGATGAGAGCCGGGTGTCGGTGCCGCGCCAGAAGGGGGAGTTGGCCGAGAGTGCCAGGAGCAGCGGCACGTGGGAGACCAGGGTATCCACCGCGCGGATAGACTCCTCCCGGTCCGCGACCCCGACGTGGACGTGCAGCCCGTAGATGGTCTGGGTCCTCGCCACCCAGCCCATGCGCTCCTCTATCTCGCTGTAGTGCTCCCCTTCGGTGAACGGCTGCTCCAGGGGGTTCGAGAACGGGTGCGTGCCGGAGGCCGCTATCTGGAGGCCGCAGTTACCGGCCAGCTCCCCGATCCTCCGGCGCAGGACCGGCAGCTCCCCGGAGAGCTCCGCCACGCTCCCGAAGACCGGAGAGACCAGCTCGACGCACGAGCTGGAGAGCTCGGAGGTCACCGGCTCCCCCGCGCCCACCCCGGAGAGCACGCGGTCCACGGACGGGCTGAGCTCCCCGCTTGCGGGGTCTATGAGCTGGAACTCTTCTTCGACCCCCACGGTATACGGCGGCGTGGCGCCGAAGTTGGTCTCCATAAGGCTAACTGTAGCAGTTTGCGGCGTAAGCCCCCGTCCTTCAGGCGCGAGGGTAGTCACCCGGCGGCTCGGCGGTATCGGGTCCCTGGTCTCCGGGGTGCCCGGTACTCAACCGTTGCCGGTCTGGCTCTTCCCGGGAGACTGGGGCCTGCGGTTCAGGGCCGCCCTTATCCGCCGAGCGTCCTCGTAGTCCCGGACGGCGTCCCAGAGCTTGCCCTCGGGGACCGTGCTGTGCCAGTGGTCCGCCCGGTAGCCGTAGTGACGCTTCAGCTCCCGCACGGAGTCCTCCGTGTAGCGGAGCGAGTAGACGAGCCTGCGGGTGCGGTCGGTCTGGCGAGGCAGGAGGCCCAGCCGGCACTCCCGCCACCAGGAGATCTCCGGCATCTCCCCCTGGGAGTGCAGGATCAGGCTCGTCTCCCACTCGACCCGCAGCGCGTTCATCTCGAAGGTGTCGGGCAGCACGCTCAGGGGCCCCAGGGTGAACGAGTCCGCCTCCTCGAACCCGAAGGTGCGCTCGAAGAGGGCGCGGAGCTTCGAGTCGCGGAGCCTCGCGTAGCGGGAGCGCAGGGCCAGCAACTGCTCGTCGGAGTAGGTTCTGAGGCCCGTAGTGGTCGGGCGCTTCGGGTCCAGCCCTCCGCTACGCAGCACCCCGGCGAAGGAGCGGTAGCTCTTGAGGCTCCGGGCGAGCCAGACGGCGTACCCGAGGACCACGAGCACGATGCTGAGCAGCATGGTCGCGTAGAAGGCCTCGTGGGGGACGGAGACGCCCTGTCCCTCGACAAACCGGGGGCCGAACAGGTTGTAGAGCAGCACGACCGCCGTGGTCATCGTGATAAAGGCGGTAAAGCCGACGAGAGCGAAGGCCCCGAACCTGCGGAGCGGCGGGGAGCACGAGGAGGCCAGGCCCTCCCAGGCCGTCCTCTCCTCGTCGGTCCCCAGCGGTGCTGCCTGCAACTCCTCCATGGAGAAAGTATACCCGCAGCCGGGCCTCCTGCGTTGGGTTAAATATCACCTGTACCCGGACACAGTCCGGTAACACCCGCCGCGGGGATGGCACTGCCGCTCCGGCTGTGGTTTTATGGCAGCGTGAGCATCAGGAGCGTAAGCACGGAGACGCGCCGTAACCGGGGGTACGGGCGCTATAGGAGGCGCAGGAGAGGGAGCCCGGTCCTCCTCGTGCTCTTCCTCCTGCTCCTGCTCGGCCTCGCCTACCTCTTTCTGCCCATCGGCACCCAGCGGGCGGTCCTGCTCGGCAGCGACGCCCGCGCGGACGAGCCGGCGCGCTCGGACACCATCATGGTTGCGGCGACGGGCTGGGACAATGGCATGCTCTCCGTGCCCCGGGATACCCTGCTCCCCATCCCGGGCGCTGGGGACGACAAGGTAAACGCCGCGCTCGCCACCGGCGGCCCGGAGCTCGCCGTCGAGACACTGGAAGGCTTCACGGGGTACTCCATAGGGAACTACGTCGTCATAGACTTCAACGGGGTACAGGAGATCGTGGACGCCATGGGCGGCATAACCCTCACCGTGGACGAGCCGGTAGAGCTCGGCACGGAGGATGGACAGTACTACTCCATAGCCCCCGGCACCCAGACCCTGGACGGAGGGGAGGCCCTGGCCTACGTCCGCTACCGGGGCGGGGCGGACGCCGACATAGGCCGGGTGGGGCGCCAGCAGCAGTTCATGCAGACCCTCGCGAGCCAGGCCTTCTCACCGGGCAACCTGCACCGGCTCCCGCAGACCTCCCGGGCCATCCTCGCCAACGTGGAGACCAACATGAACCCGGTGGAGGCGGCCCGGTTCGCCATCCAGCTGCGAATCTCGGGCGGCGGGACGACGGAGACCTATCCGGGAAGCCCGCAGTACATAGACGGTATCTCCTACTGGGTGCCGGATACCACCGCCGGCCAGCAGGTAGTCGAGGAGACGCTGGACTAGGCCGCCTCTTCCTCGGCCAGCTCTCTCTGCCGGTTTATGAGGCGGTCCAGCCAGGCGAGGTTTGGCTCCCCGCCGGCCTCCTCCTGCAGGGTGCGCTCGGCGTTTACGTACCAGTTCAGGGCCTCGCGGTGGTGGCCCAGGCGCCGGTTGAGCTCCCCGACGAGGTAGGTGGTTACGGCCAACTCCTCCCGCCGGAGGCCCTCGGAGTCCAGGGCGCGCATGAAGTGGCGGATGGTGCGTAGCTGGAAGGTGCTCTCGAAGGGCTGCTCCCGCTCCTTGCGGCAGACCCAGGAGGCCCGGAGGCAGAGGTCGCCCAGGTCCTTGGACCTGTGGCCCCGCTCCTTGCCGCAGACCTCGGCGGCGTGGAACGGCAGCCAGCTCGGCGGGTTGCTGCGGAGTACCCGGAGGAGACCGTCCTCCCTGAGGCGCTCCTCTATGCCGGAGCGCTCGTCCGGGAAGAGGTCCAGGCTCTCGAACGGCTCCCCGGCGGCGAAGGAGCACGCCGGGCACATCGTTACCCCGCTCTGGATGAGGCGCGTACCGTCGGACTGCCGTCCCGGGAACTTGGGACAGAGGTCCGGCTCCCGCCCGACGGTCACGTAGCTACCGGTCGAAGGAGCCCGGAAGACGTAGCGGCACACCGGGCACTGGACGTAGGCCTGTCTAACCTCTCCCACGAGCGAGCCTCCGGGGGTGCGGGCCGGGCCGAGAGCTGGAATGAAGGGGGATCACGTCACGTTCGAGTCTACCATACGCCCGGTGCCCGTCCGCCCACCGTTCGGGCGGCTACAGGGGCTAATATAATGCCGGTGGCAGGCGGTGGAGCCTCGAGGAGGAGTCCCGTGCAAGAGAGAAAGAGCGAGGCTGAGGTAGCCCTGGAGTTGATGCGGTTGGTCCTGGATCAGGCGGGCAGCCGTCGGCTCTCCCCGACCCGGACCCTGGCCCTCTACCACCTCTGCAAGGAGGCCGTCGCCTACGACCCGGACGGTGCCGTGACCGCCGAGCACCTGGAGGAGGGGCTGAAGAAGCTCCTCCAGTAAGGTCGGAGCGGGCGCATAGTCTAGCGCCCGAAGAGCCTCCGGAAGAAGCCCTTCTCCTCTTTCTCGGCCGTGGCGCGGCTCTTCAGGAGGTCTATCAGGATCTCGCGGTAGAGCACGTTGACCTCCATGCCGCCTTCGAGCCTCTCGGGCGGCGGGCTCAGGGCCACGTACTCGACCTCCTCGCCCTGGTACTCCAGAAGCTCCACGAGCTCCCCGGCAGAGACCTCCCGGGGCCGCCACGCTTCTCCGAGGTCTCCCGTGGCCCCTAGGAACTCCTCCGCCTCCTCCACGGAGTCGAAGAGCGGCACGGCCTCGCCATCGTCGAGGACTATGGCGAGGAGCTCTTCCTCGGCCTCCGGCCCGCCGACGACGACCACGTGGGTCGCGAAGGGGTCGCTCAAGAGGTCCTCCTGAACCCGGTTGCCGTCTCCAGTAGCATCGGAGCCAGTCTACTAGATGCCTCCGGCGGGACGTAGTAGAACGGAGAGGCCGTCCGGAAGGAGAGGCCGTGAGCGAGAAGAGCAACGACGCCACCGAGTACGCAATAAAACAGGTCGGGGAGCGCTACTACCCCGTGATCGTGGACCAGGAAGCCGGGGGCCACTACGAGATAAGGAACCCGATGACCGGGGGTACCCTGAGCTACAACAACGCCGAAGCCGCCGAGACCTACATAGAGCGGGCGCGCAAGAGAGACCGGGAGGCCGGGTCCTAGCCGCTAGTCTTCCAGGAGCCGTATCACGCGGAGGGCGCCCCAGGGATAGAACAGCGTCCGCGCCACGGGGGACCCGGAGGGCGAATAACTCAGGACTACGCCGCGGTCGTTTACCTCCTGCAGAAGCCCGGTAAAGCCGCCGCCGTCCCGGATCCCTACCTCCACGCTCTCTCCTATCCAGGCGTCCGGCACTCCCTCTGACCTCTCGCCGCTCCCGGCCATCCCGGTCCCCTCCCGTGTGAGCGGTCTCTTCCGGGTGCTCTGCCAGGTAGTAGGATACGGATGTTTCGAAGAGTCCTACCATCGAGGAGGCGAGCCATGTCGGAGGCCGGATCCCACAAAGGACCCCGGGGCCAGAAGTTCGGACCCGGCGAGGGACCGCAGCTGCTCGCGCACTTGCAGGGCACGGGCGCCGAGGTCGTCGGCAACGACGGGGAGAAGGTCGGGGACCTGAAGGCCGTCCAGGAGTCGGTATTCACCGTCGGGGGCAGCATGTGGCGCGACCTGCACGTCCCGATCAACCGCATCGGGGAGGTCACCGCAGAAGGGAACATCGTGCTCGACATACCCGCGG
>JACCZN010000073.1 GCA_013695915.1 Rubrobacter sp. | reverse complement strand
CGTTGAACCGGTTCATCGCCGCCTCCGGCCCGTCTTCCAGGACGGCCTCGGCGGCGTCCGCAGCCCTCGGGGCGGCCTCCTTTACAGCGGCTTCCATCCTGCCGAGCACGTAGTCGGTGACGGTGACGCCCTCGGGGGGACGGCCGATGCCGACCCGCACCCGCACGAAGTCCGGCCCCACGTTCTGTATCAGGGAGCGCAGACCGTTGTGTCCCCCGGCCCCGCCGCCGACCTTTACCCGCACGGTCCCCGGCTCCAGGTCGAGGTCGTCGTGGACCACGACGAGGTCCCCGGCCTTCGCCCCGGAGAGCGCGCTGCCGGAGAGGTTCATGAAGGTCGTCGGCTTCAGGACGATGACCTCGCGAGAGCCGAGGCTCACGGACGCCGACTCGGCCTTCTTCTTCTTGCGCCAGCCGCCGCCGTGGCGCCGGGCTAGCTCGTCGGCGACCAGGAACCCTATGTTGTGCCGGCTCCGTTCGTAGGAGCGGCCCGGGTTGCCAAGACCCACGAGGACGGGGGAGCCCCCGGAGCTCCCCCGCCCTGCGTCCGAGCCTTCCTCGCTGGGAGCGGGCCTACTCGGCCTCTTCGGCTTCCTCCCCAGAAAGAACCTCTTCATCGGCCTCCTCGCCCATCTCCTCGGACTCCTCCTCGACGATGCCGGCGGCCTCTATCTCCTCCTCGGAGATCTCGGTCGGCGCCGTAACGGTCGCGGCGACCTCCTCCGCCTCGGAGATGAGGGTAACTCCCTCGGGCAGGTCGAGGTCGGCGAGCGTCAGGTTCTCGCCCATCCCGAGCTCGGAGACATCCAGCGTAAGCTCCTGCGGGATGTTGCCCGGCAGGGACTCGACCTGCACCTCGTAGGAGACCTGCTGCAGGACGCCATCGTCCTGCTGGACACCGACAGCCTCTCCGACCACGGTAACGGGCACCGTGACCTCGACCACCTCGCGCATGTTCACCGGCGTGAAGTCCAGGTGGATCAGGCGCCCGGAGACCGGGTCCCGCTGCACGTCCACGATGCGGGCCGTCGCCTTGCCCGAGGAGAGACCTAGCTCGTAGAGCGCGTTGTCCCCGAGGTGCTGCAGGGTATAGTCCACGGTGTGAGCGGGGACGGCGAGCGGGGTATTCGCCTTCTCGCCGTCCCCGTAGAGGATGGCGGGCGTCATGCCCGTCGCCCGGAGCTTCCGGGTCTCACGCTTGCCCCGGCCCTCGCGCTCTCTCGCCTGCAGGTCAACGTTGTCGTTCGCCACTTCTAACTCCTAAGCGTGCCGCCGAATATCTCTAGAAAAGCTGGTTCTCGCCCATGAAGACCTCGCTCACCGACTCGTCCGTAAAGACGTTCTGGATGGTGCTCGCGAGGATCGGGGCTATAGTAAGCGTACGTATCTTAGACTGCGGCTCGTCCTCCTTCAAGGGAAGGGTGTCGGCCACGACGACCTCCTTGAGCTTTGAGGCCTCTATCCGCTCGTAGGCCGGGCCGGAGAATACCCCGTGGGTGGCGACCGCCGAGACCTCCGTCGCGCCCTCCTCTATCAGCCGGTCCGCGGCGCCGCACAGGGTGCCCGCGGTGTCTATGAGGTCGTCTATCATGACGGCCCGGCGCCCGGCGACGTCCCCGATAACGTGCGTGACCTCCGACTGTCCCGGCTCGCGGCGGACCTTGTTCACGATGGCCCACGGAAGGCCGAGGTGGTCTGCGAGGTGCTTTGCGACCTTGGCCTCGCCCGTGTCCGGGGCGACGACCACCGCGTCCTCGGCGTCCTTGAAGCCCTGGTCGGTAAAGTAGTCGACAAAGGTGTGCATGGCGGTCAGGTGGTCTACGGGGAAGCTGAAGAAGCCCTCTATCTGTCCGACGTGCAGGTCCATCGTCATCACCCGGTCGGCCCCGGCGACCCGGATCATCTTTGCCACCAGCCGCGCCGTTATCGGCTCGCGGGGCTTGGTCTTGCGGTCCTGGCGGGAGTAGGCGTACCAGGGTATCACCGCCACGATGCTCCGCGCCGACGCCCGTTTGGCAGCGTCGATCATGATGAGTAGCTCCATGAGGTTCTGGTTGACCGGCTCGCAAA
>JACCZN010000072.1 GCA_013695915.1 Rubrobacter sp. | reverse complement strand
TGGAGTACCTCCTCGACATGCCGCTTCACCTGTTCATGCTCGCGGGACCGGACTTCTCGGAGAACGTCATCCGAAAGACCAACCCCGAGGTGTGGGACCTCGCGACGCGGACCCCGGCGCCGCACGCGAACGTCCACGGGTACGCGACGATGGGCGAACTCATGACCGACATGAATGCCCTTTCGGGTTCGCTTTACCTGGAGGCCCTGGGCATGACGCGGGTGGCCAAGGAGGCCTACGCGCTCATCGGTGGCAAGTTCCCGCACCCGCAGACGATGGTTCCTGGGGGCGTGAGCGCCACCGTTACCCTCTCGACGATGAACGAGATCTACCTCCGTTTGCAGCAGTTCTTCGACTACGCCAAGAAGTGCGCGGCGATCTACGATGACATCTGCGACTTCTTCTACGACGCCAACCCGCGATACCGGGATGTGGGCCGCACGGCCGCGAACCTCATAGACAACGGGGTCTGGGACGACCCGGAGGCCTACGACGCGACCTACGAAAACTGCAACGAGTGGGGCGAGAAGCGGTGGGCTACGCCGGGCGTCATAGTGGACGGCAAGCTCGTGACCACGAAGCTCCAGAACATCAACCTCGGGATGGAGGAGTTCATCGACCACTCCTTCTACGAGGAGTGGGAAGGCCAGGCCTTCAAGACCGACCCGCTTGGCGCGCCGTTGAGCCCCCACCACCCCTGGAACAAGGAGACCAAACCCCGCCCGCAAGCCCCGAACTGGCGGGAAAAGTACACCTGGTCCACCTCTCCGCGGTGGGATCGGATGCCGATGGACGCCGAATGCACCGCCCGAATGTGGACCACCGCCTTGGCGCAACTCCTGCCGGAGAACCCGTACATCGAGCCGACCGGTCACAGCCTCAAGCTGCTGTTGCCTGCGGGACGGATGCCGGAGACGGAGCTGGAGTGGAAGATCCCCGACGTGTGGAACGCCTTCGAGCGCAACCGGGGACGGGCCTACTGCGTCGCCTACACGGCGCTCGTCGGGCTGAACACCTGGCACCAGGGGATGCAGCTCATGAAAGAGGACCGTACGGACGTGGCCGCGGAGTACAAGGTCCCGAAGGGCCAGCGGCTCGGGGTCGGCTTCTGGGGGGCCGGGCGCGGCTACGTCAGCCACCACATGATGCTCGATGACGGGGTAGTTACGAACTACCAGATAATCACGCCCTCGACCATCAACGCCTCGCCGCGCGACCCGTGGGGGACGCCGGGAATGTACGAGACCGCCGCCCTGAACACCCCGATCCTGGAGAACAGCCCCGCGGACAAGTTCCAGGGCATAGACATCCAGCGCTCGATCCGGGCCTTCGACCCCTGCATGCCGTGCACCACCCACACCCACACCGACCAGGGCGTCGTAACGCGCGAGGTAAACACCTGCGCCTGCGGAGCGGACGACTAGTGATCCTCGTCGCCGGCGTCGGCTACCAGCACCTGAGCGACCTCTCGTTCGGGTCGGTATTGGCCGAGCGGATGCAGTCCATGGAGTGGCCCGAGGACGTCTGTGTAGAGGACTTCGGCTGGGGGCCCATCTCGATCCTGCACTGGTTCGAGGAGAGCCCCGGCAACAGGTTCGAGCGCGCCATCTTCGCCGGGGCCGTCGAGCGCGGCCGGGAGCCGGGCAACATCTATACCTACGCCTGGCTCGCCAGCGAGCCCGACCCGGAAGTGGTGCAGGAGCGCGTCTCCGAGGCGCTCACCGGCGTTATAAGCCTGGAGAACCTGCTCATCATCGCCCAGCACTTCGAGGCGCTCCCGCCCGACACCACCGTGATAGAGCTGGAGCCGGTGGAGCAGGGCTGGGGCTCGGAGCTGAGCGAGACTGGAGAGCGAAGGTTGATCGAGACTATCGCCTGGATCCAGGCCGAGGTCCACCCGGCGACCCGACCGACCGGCAACGGCCGCAAGGAGGTGCGGAACCAATGAACGACGACGGAGGCAAGGCATTCGACCCGGTAGACGCCCTGCGCTGCCGCGACGACATACTGCAGGCGATGTTCTGGATGCGCGGCGAAGGCTTCGGCGAAGACGCCGACACCGCGAGCCTCACGAGCTTCCTGGCCCTGGACGAGAGCCTGTTGCGCGAGCAGCTGGACATCCTCGTCGAGGAGGGCTACCTGAAGGAGTCCGGTGGACGATTCCGGTTGAGCGGTCTCGGCGCGAAGGAGGGCGGCCGGCGCTTCGCCGACGAGTTCTCCGGGTTGCAGGACATGGCCCACGGCGAATGCCCCCCCAACTGCCCGCACTGCGCAGGCGTCCCGCGCGACGCCTGCGTACACTGCGCTCCCGGCGAAGAGCCGGCCCCCGTCGGCACCCGGCGCTGATGTCCGACCGGTCCAAGAAGCAGCTTCCCATGTTGCAGGACACGAGCCCGGCCCCGGAGCACCCGGACGAGTTCCAGCACCTGCTGGAGTGGCTCGGCGCCGGCATCGAGCGCATGGAGGAGATAGAGGACGAGAAGACCCGCGAGGAGGTCTTCGCCCTCCTCGAAGGGATAGATGTCCTGCACCGGCAGGGGCTCGGCCGCATCCTGGAGCTCGTCGGCAGCCTCGCAGGCCAGCAGACCGTGGAGCGGGTCTCCAGGGACCCGGTCGTCCGCACCTTGCTGGAGATGTACGACCTCCCGGAGGCCGACGAGCGGACGCAGGTGGAGCGTGCCCTGGAGCCGGTCTATCCCTACTTCCAGTCTCACGGCGGGAAGCTGGAGGTCCTTGGGGTCGAGGATGGCCGCGTCCGGGTGCGCCTCTCCGGCTCGTGCGAGGGTTGTCCGGGCACGGAGACGACCCTGAAACGGGTCGTCGAGGAAGCCCTGCGCGAGGGGTTCCCGGGCTTCCGGGAGCTGGTAGCGGAAGAGCCTCCTCCGGCGAGAGAGAACATCGTACAGCTCGGCCGCCGCCCGCTGCGCCGTCCGCGGTGGGTACCGGCGGGGCGGCTAGAGGACCTGGAGCCGGGGACGTTGCAGTCGTGGCGTCTGGAGGAGGCGCCGTTGCTCCTGAGCCGTCTGGGGGACGAGGTCTACGCCTACCGGGACGGCTGCCCGCCCGGTAGCGCCCTCACGCTGCACCTGGGACGGGTGGAGGGGACGACGCTCGTCTGTCCCTGGCACGGGTGCCGCTACGACCTGCGGACCGGCAAGCGCGAGGACGGTGAGGGGAAGTTGCCCGTGCTCCCCGTCGCGGTAAGGGACGGGGAGGTGAAGGTCGCCCTCGGCACCGAAGAGGTGGAGCCGGAGTGAAGCCCCGCGTGCTGGTGGCCGGGATGGGCAACGACCTGCGCCAGGACGACGGTTTCGGTATAGCGGTCGTCCGGCGGTTCTCCGGGGAGGGCGTGCCCGAGAGCATTCGAGTGTACGAGGCCGGGATCGCGGGCATCGGATTGATACAGGAGCTGATGGACGGCTACGAGGCCCTGATCCTCGTTGACGCCACGGACCGGGGCGCCGAGCCCGGCACCGTCTTCCTGCTGGAGGCGGACGTACCGGCGCGGGAAGAGCTGACCGAAGAGAACCGGCAGGAGTTCCTGGCCGACACGCACCTCGCTGTACCCTCGCAGGCCCTGACCCTCGCCTGCGCCCTCGGCATACTGCCGCCCACGGTCTACATCCTGGGCTGCCAGCCGAAGGGGTGCGGCCTGGGGATGGAGCTGAGCGAGCCGGTAGAGAAGGGAGCAGCCGAGGCTGTCCGGCGTCTGCGTGCTCTACTCGAGCAGCTACTGCAAGAGGAGACCGCGCCCACCAGGACCTAGCCGTTCCGGCAACCGCGATCCGGCGCCTTCCCGAACGAGGAAGCTGAGCCTCCACAGAAGGCCCCCGCGAGCACCCGGTTGCGCCTGTCCGCTTTCTCGTTTAAGGTTGCTACAACAAGGACGAGAGACATGGCGGGAAAGGTTACGGAGGGTGCGGGTACCGTAGAGAGGTCGATTTCGAGAGGTTATCGGGTTTGCACGAGCTTTCTATAGCCGAGTCGGTAGTCCGGATCGCTCGCAACCAGGCGGACGGACGGCGGGTCGTGAAGGTACAGATGAAGGTCGGCCATCTGCGCCAGGTCGTACCTTCCGCTCTG
>JACCZN010000041.1 GCA_013695915.1 Rubrobacter sp. | reverse complement strand
GGCGTGGACCTCCGGGAGCACCCGGAGGCGTATCGGGTGGGGCGCGGGGAGCAGGGCGTCTTCCACGCGGAGCCGTACAAATCCGAGCTCTTGCCGCTGTGGAGGTTCAGGGACGCCGGGGCGGCGCGGGAGTCCTCGGAGGCTATCTACGAGCGGTTCCTCCGGTACCGCGGTGAGGGGGACTTCGCGGGGATGGACGTGGCCCGGAAGTATTTGCAGATGGGCTGGACCCGTTCGAGGCGCTACGCGAAGTACGAGGGCGGTAAGAAGAGCAAACCCCGTGAGGAGCGGGACCCCGAGAAGAGCCGGGCGGCGGAGGCTTTCTACGAGAAGTGGCGCGCCGCCGCCGAGGACGGAGAGTACCTGAGGCTCAAGGAGCTACATCGGCAGGGGACCGGGTAGGCCGGGCGGCGTGTAAACTGGTGGCCGGACAGGACAAGCGATCAGCGAGGTAACTACATGAAAAGCGCAGGGTTGGCAGCGGTCTTGAGCTTCCTCATACCGGGGCTCGGCCAGATCTACAACGGCCAGATCTTCAAGGGGCTAATAGTGTTCGTCCTCGGGGTCATAAACGCGGCCCTCACCACCGTGTTTATCGGTTACATTACGTATCCTATCGTGGTGATCTACGCGGTAATCGACGCCTACAGAGCGGCCGAGAAGATCAACCGCCGCGCGGAACGCCGACGCTAGGACCCCGATGAACGGAGAGCCGGACCTCCTGCTCCTGGAGAGCGCCGTGACCGCCATCGACGAGGCGAGCGCGGCCGTTCTCCGGGAGGTCGAGCGTGACCGGCTGAGCGAGACCTCCGTGGCCCGCCTCTCCACCGTCGAGGCCGAGCTCCGGCGCAGCCGGATCACCCTGGAGAAGATCATCCAGGAAGAGTCGCGGCGGTGAGCCGTCCCGCCTACTGCCCGGGTTGCGCGGCCGGGCTGCACCCTGGAGAGCACGGAGCCATGCCCTGGGGTAGGTGGTGGGAGAGTTCGCCTGCTACTGCGACTCCTGCGGATGGTCCGGGGATATATCCCCGGACGAGGAGAATTAGGCCGAGGACCCTCTCTCTGGGGCTCCTGAGCCGGGATCAGGCGGCGCAGGGACTGGTGTCTACGGGCTCCGTGCGGTTCTGGGCGGTCTGCAGGTGGTCGGCCACGATGCTCGACGGGATGCCGTAGCCGGACTGCTGGGAGTCGGCGCGGCTGGCGAAGATGGTCGAGGTGACCGCCCCGTCGGCGTTCACGGCCGGGCCGCCGGAGTTGCCGGGACGGACGTCCACGCGGAAGCTGGTGACCGTGCGCTCCACGGGTCCCGCGCCGTAGGCGTCGCCGGAGATGACGCTCCGGGTCTCGGCGGTGCGGCCGGGCTGTACGTCCAGCGGGCCGTTGCCGGGGAAGCCGATAACCGCCACGTCCTCGCCGGCCTGCGGCTCCGCGAGCTGCAGGGGCGGCGCCTCGATGCCGTCCACGCGCAGGACCGCCACGTCGTTGGTCTCGTCGAAGAGGACTACGTCGGCGGGCTGGTTCATGCCCGTTCCCCCGACCTGCACCCGGGTGGAGCTCTCCCCGGCCACGACATGGGCGTTCGTGACCACGAGGTTCGGGGTGGCGACCCAGCCCGAGCCCCCGACCCCGTAGCCGCAGGCGATGCCGGTGATACGGGCCGTGCTCTCCGTGGCCGCGAGCACCTCCGGGTCCCCGGCGATGCCCTCGTCCGGGACGTCCACGTCGGCGGAGGGGCCCTGTATCTGGGGCAGGGGGTCGAGCTGGGCTATGGCCTCCATCACCAGCCGGGAGGGCATCTGGTCGTTCAGGGTCTGCACGATCTGGGATCGCTCGACGGTCGGGTGGAGGCTCGCGAGCGGCGGGGCCTGGAGGGAGGCGATGCTCGCCACCCACACCAGCACCAGCGAGAGTGCGAACCCGAGCGCCGCGCCTCCGAAGCCGTCCAGCGCTAGCGTGGCCGAGCCCGTGAGCCGGGAGCGGATGGAGCCGCCGATGGCCCGGGCCAGGATGTCCCCGAGCACGATGAACGCCACGACGCTGCCGAGCGTTACGATGGCCCGGAAGACCGGCTCCTCGTTGTCGGCAAAGAAGAACGGCGCGACCCTGGAGCCCACCACCGCGCCGACCACGAGCCCGGCCAGGGAGAGAGCGCCGGAGAGGAACCCCGTCCGCGCGCCGCGCACCACGAGCACGAGCACGAAGAACAGGATAAAGAAGTCCAGCGCATTCAGTTGTAGACCTTGCAGGTCCAAAGGGCTCGCGGTGTTCCTCTCCAGGGAGGGTGACTCCTTATGACGACCAGTAGATTCTACCGCCAGCGGGGCGTTTTCACTCGGTCTTTCGCTTCAGTACCGCCCGCCGCCGGTATAATCCCTGGGGCGTAGTCGAAGAGGAGCGTGTTTTGGAGATAAAAGAGTTCCTGCCGGAGGTAGAGGCCGTGCTAGCCGCGCGGGGCGAGCCCCGCTACCGGCTAAAGCAGGCCTACCGGGCCCTGACCGCCTCGCTGGTGCGGGACTGGGAGGAGGCGACGGACCTCCCGAAGGGTCTCAGAGAGGCCCTGAACGGTGGCGCGCCCGCCACGGTGCTCTCCCTCGCGGGCGTCTCCTGGGCCACGGACGGCACGCGCAAGTACCTCTTCAACACGCACGACGGCCACGCCATAGAGACCGTCATGATCCCGGAGTGCGGGCGACACACCGTCTGCATCTCCACCCAGGTCGGGTGCGCAATGGGCTGTACCTTCTGCGCCACCGGGCTCCTCGGCATAAAGCGGAACCTCGACGCCCGCGAGATCGCCGAGCAGGTCCTCACCGTCGCGAAGGACATCGCCCCCGGCCGGGTCTCGAACGTGGTCGTCATGGGCATGGGTGAGCCGTTCTTGAACTACGAGGCGACCCTCCGGGCGCTTAAGGTCCTCAACGACGGGTACGGCTTCGGGCTCGCGGCGCGCTCCATAGCCGTCTCGACCAGCGGGCTGGTAGACAGGATCCGGCGCTACGCCGACGAGCCGGAGCAGTTCCATCTGGCGATCTCGCTGCACACGCCCTTCGAGGAGGAGCGGCGCAAGATCATGCCGGTCGCCTCCCGCCACTCGATACCGGA
>JACCZN010000038.1 GCA_013695915.1 Rubrobacter sp. | reverse complement strand
GCCACCCGGAGCTTCCTTATCTCCGAGCCGCACACCGGACAGGGCTCCCCGGCGTGGGTAAAGACCTTCAGCCGGTACTGGAACTTCCCCGTCTCACCGAAGGCGTCGTGGTAGGAGTCGAAGGTCGTGCCCCGCAGCTCGATGGCCCGCCCGAGGAGGTCGAGCGTCGCGGCGTGAACCCGCTCGACCTCCTCCGGGGAGAGGGTGTTGGACTTGCGCGTGGGGTGTACTCCGGCGGCGAAGAGCACCTCGTCCACGTAGATGTTCCCGAGGCCCGCGACCACGGACTGGTCGAGGAGCAGGCCCTTGATGCTCGCCCTCCGCGAGCCCAGGAGCTCCGAGAGGTAGGCCGGGGTGAAGCCCTCGGAGAAGGGGTCGGGGCCGAGGCGCGAGATCAGGGGGTGCTCCCCCACCGTCCCCGGCTCGTAGAGGTCGAAGTAGCCGAGCCAGAGCCGGGTGAACCCGAGCACCACCCCGCCCTCGAACTCCAGGACCGCCGTGTTGGTGCGGTCCGGCTCGACCCACCCCGGGAAGCCGAGCACCCGGCCGGAGATCACCAGGTGCACGACCCCGACGACCTCGCCGAAGTCGAGCACGATGATCTTGCCGCGGCGCGAAGTGCCCAGCAGGGTCCGCCCCTCCAGCCTGCGGGTGAATTCCTCCAGCGCGACGTTGGTCACGTCGGGCCTTGCGGCGGCGGCCCGGAGGACCCGGCGGCCCGCGGCGAGCGCCGCCACGTCTTCGGCGATGACCGTCACCTCGGGCAGCTCCGGCACTATCCGTCCCCGAGCAGCTTCTCTACGTACCTCGCTACCCCATCCTCGCCCACGGGCCGGGCCACCACGTCGGAGGCTTGCCGCACCCCCTCCGTCATACCGCCGACCGCCACCCCGTGCCCCGCGAACCGGAGCATGTCGGCGTCGTTGTCGGCGTCCCCGAAGGCCAGGGTACGCTCGGGGTCGAGCCCCCAGTGGCCGCAGAGGAACTCGAGCCCCCCGGACTTGGTGCCCCGGGGGGAGCCTATCTCCACGTAGTGTGGCAGGCTGCGGGTCACGAAGAGACGCCCCGCGAACGCCTCCTGCGCCTCGCGGAGCCATACGGATACCTCGTCCGGACGGTCGACCAGCACCAGCTTGGTCGGCTCCCCGCCGCCGTCCCGGAGCCACTCCGAAAGCGAGCCCACGACCGAGACCCCTATCCCCTCCTGAGCGCGCATCCGCTCCAGGACGGTCCTCGGCTCGGGGGAGACCAGGATCTCGCCGTCCAGGAGTATCCGGGCGTGCAGACCCCTCTCCTCCGCCCAGAGCAGCGCCTCGAGGCTGGCCTCCCGGCAGATGGTGTGGTGCAGGAGCGTCTCCCCATTCATCCGCCGGACCATCGAGCCCCCGTAGCAGATCACGGGGTCCTCGTCTCCGAACCCCAGCCTCCCAGCGTGCTCGCGGGCGGTCTCGAACGGGCGGCCGGTCGCGATCACGAGCCGGACACCGCGCTCCCGCAGCCGCTGCAAGACCGCGACGGAGGCCTCCGTGATCGTGAGGTCCCGGTCCAGCAGCGTGCCGTCGAGGTCGAAGGCCACCAGGTCGAACGCCAGTATCCGGTTGTCGTGTTTCTTCTCCTCTACCAAACCAGGACTTCCTCGACCGGCCGGGCCCGCAGAGCCGGGCTCCCGCTTCGCTACTCGAAGGCGAACCGACATATTCTAGCGTTTTCCGGAAGCTTTCGGAGGACGTGCCGCTCCCCCGTGGCGGCTGGCACTGGCACCTCTCATTAAACTGACCGGGTGATGAGCGACCGCGTGGAGAGCGCACACCGCAACACAGAGGACCCTGCCCCGGGGACTCGCGCCCCGGGGACTCGCGCCCCGGACGGACGCTTCGCCCCGAGCCCCACGGGCCCACTGCACCTCGGCAACTTGCGGACCGCGCTCCTGGCCTGGCTCTTCGCGCGCTCGGCGGGGGCCCGGTTCCTCGTGCGCCTGGAGGACCTCGACCGCTCGCGCGTGCGCCCGGGCATAGAGGAGGCTCAGCTCGCCGACCTCCGGGCCCTCGGCCTCGACTGGGACGGGGAGGTGGTGCGCCAGTCGGAGAGGATGGACCTCTACGCAGAGGCTATCGCCCGCCTCGACGCCGGAGGACACCTCTACCCCTGCTACTGTACCCGGGCCGAGGTCCGGGCCTCAGCCTCGGCGCCTCACGGCATCTCCGCCGCCGACCGCTATCCCGGCACCTGCCGCCACCTGACAGCTGCCAGAAGGGCGGACCTGGAGCGCGCGGGCAGGAGACCCTCCCTGCGGGTCCGGGCCGAAGGCGCCCGTATAGCCTTCGAGGACCGCCTCCTCGGGCCGCAGGAGGGAGAGGTGGACGACTTCGTCGTACGCCGCAACGACGGCACCCCGGCCTACCAGCTCGCGGTCGTGGTGGACGACGCCGCTCAGGGGGTCGGAGAGGTGGTACGGGGCGCCGACCTCGCGGGCTCCACGCCGCGCCAGGTCCTGCTCTCGAAGCTGCTCAGCCTCCCGGAGCCTCGCTACGCCCACGTCCCCCTCGTGCTAGCTCCCGACGGCAGCCGCCTCGCCAAGCGCCACGGGGCCGTAACGCTCGCCGACCGGAGAGCCCTGGGCGAGACCCCGGCGGAAGCCCTGGCGTGGATGGCTCGCTCCCTGGACCTCGCCGGTCCCGGAGAACGCCCCTCCGCAGCAGGCTTGCTAGCTCGCTGGGATCCCACCCTCCTGCCCCGGGAGCCGGCAGTCTGGAGCCCATAGCTCCCCTCCGTTCCACACCTCTTCGACGTAACGGCTCACCAGAGACTTGTTCTCCTCCATATACTTACCCTCCCGGCCATCTTATCCTCCGGTTCCCCACGCCGGGGCTCAAGGTAGCACAGTTAAGTACAGTGGTACAAAGCCTCCGCGTCAGAGCAAAGACACTACCGGATGTAGAGCCTTCTGGAGGATTGCGGCGCTGGTCAACGGCTAAAGGACTATAAAGTGGAGCCGAGGGGACTCGGCCCCTGACCTCCGCCGGACGGAGGCGGCGCTCTAGGAGGAGAAGAGCCGCTCCACCTGGTCCACGGTGCCCTCGACGGCGAAGATTACCACCTCGTCGCCGGGGTTCAGGGCATCCTTGCCGGTGGGAACGGTTACCTCCCCCTCGCGCAGTACCATCCCCACGATGGCTCCCTTGGGCACGCCGACCTCGGAGAGCGGCCGGCCGGCGATCCGGCACCCCCGGGGGACCCGGAGCTCTATCATCTGGGCCCCGCTCTCCAGCAGGGTCACGGCCGCCACGTCTCCCCGGCGTACGAAACGGCTTATGGCTCCAGCGGCGAGTAGCCGGGGCGAGATGGTAATGTCTATCCCGAGGGTCCCGGCCAGCGGGGCGAACTCACCCCGCCCGAGGCCTGCGATCGTCAGGCGGGCACCGAGCTGCCGGGCATACATCGCGCCGAGCAGGTTGGCCCGATCGTCGCCGGTGACCGCGATAAAGGCGTCCACCCGCTCTACCCCTTCCTGGAGCAAGAGCTCCCGGGAGATGTCTTTTCCCTGGATGACCGATCCTCTGCGGAGCCGGGAGGCGACGTATTGCGCCCGCGCCGTGTCTCTCTCTATAACCTTTACCGCGATGTCCACCTCATCGAGGGTCTCGGCGACCCCGAGACCGATACGCCCCCCGCCGTAGACCATCACCTCCCTTACCGGCCGCGTGTCGGTTGCCACGGCGCCGACCACCCCGGCGGTATTCCAGCGCTCGCTTATAAGGAAGACGTGGTCCCCGGCTTCGAGGACCGTGTCCCCCCGGTACATAAGCGCCTCTCCGTCTCTTACCCCTCCGATCACGAGGCTCCTCTCCGGCAGCTCCACCTCCCGGACGGCGCGTCCCACGGCCGGGGAGTCTTCATCGAGGATCACCTCCGCGACCTCCACGCGGCCCCCGGCAAAGCTCTCCACATCTACCGCCCCCGGGATCAGGAGCGAGGCTTTGATCTCCTGCACCGCGACCTGCTCGGTGTGGATCACGAAGTCTATCCCGAGCACCTCCTGGGCGAACGGCGCCCCCGACTCATGGTATTCGGGATTGTGGAGGCGGGCCACGGTGCGTGATACCCCCTGGTGCTTGGCCGCCATACAGGAGGTTATGTTCACCTCATCAGAGCCCGTAGCGGCCACCAGGAGGTCGGACTTCTCGATCCCGGCTTCCGCCAGCACCCTCGGGGTCGCCCCGTTCCCCCGGACCACCATAGCGTCGAGCTGCTGCCCCATGCGCCCCACCAGCGCCTCATCCTGCTCGACGAGCACTACGTCATGCCCCTCTCCGGAGAGCATCCGGGCCGCGTTGGAGCCGACTTCTCCAGCCCCCACGATCACCACCCTCATGCCCGCCCGCGCTCCCCGAGCAGACCTTTACCCCCGAAGCACCCTGCGAACCTCGAATAAACCCCGCCGCTTGTACCCCTGAACAACCCCGACCCTCTCCCGCAAAGGAACTGCCTCCTGCATCGCTCGCATCTTACACTACGGCAAGGGTATCGTCACAAAAGCAGCTTGCGTTCGACGGTTTTTCGCTCCGTGCGGGTTGTCGGCACGAATCCCGCTAACCTGCGCATTGCAGCGGGGCTACCGGACAACCAGCGGTGAGCGAGATCGGCAGCACCTCTGAGGATGCCATATCTCTTGGAGCTCCCGGAGAGAACCCGAAGCACAGGCTCTACGCCGGAGGTTCGACCTCAGTACGGCGCACGCAGGGGGTGATAGAGAAGAGCCTTGACCCCCGTTCGAGTCCATAGAGGGCAGGGTCGGCTTCAATGCCCGAACGTCCGGATGGTCGCAACCTGCAGTCGGTCATCGAGTCCTCCAGACCCTCCAATAGCCACTACCCATTCTCGCTCTAACCGACTGGGCCGGAGTAGGACTGGGCACGCCTTGCTCCGGCCCGCATGTGTCGTGGGCTTGTGCTAGATGGGGTTGAGCTCGAAGGTCGCCGGGCCTTCTATCCGCTCGGGTAGTTCCAGAACACCACCGGAGCGGGTTACGAGATCCGCATACTCCTGTAGCGACAGACACTCCAGACCCACGACGTACCCATCGTGATCTATGTCCAGGTAGCAGCCACCGCCTATCTCCAGGGTCTCTTCTATCTCTCCGTCCCGGACCCGAACGTACATTGCCCCGGATTCCTGATCGTACTCGAACCTGCTCACGGCCTCTCACCTCCTCGTGGGCGTCCGCGTTCCACGGTAACGACCACGCGCTCATCTTCTAGGGTGGAAATAAGGTCGCTGCGTGGTGGAGGCAGGCTTCGGACCACGCGACAACCTCCACCTTATTAGGACTTACGCAGTTGAGCAGGGGTATAGTGGGATAGCCGGAGCATCACGAGCGGGAGTGCGGAGACGATGAACCCACCCAAGGCCGACGAACTAGACTACATCCACTTTCTTATCGCCGCTCAAAAGGTCTTCACCTGCACAGAAGCGGCTCGCTCTCAGCCCGACAATCACGATCCACCGGCGCATGACGCATTCACCCGCCTGCTCAGAAGAGAGCCTCCCGACACGGAGGCCTTGTGGGTGGAGGCCAAGACGCTGGTTGCGCCCGAGCGGGGGCTTTTGGTAGTGGACGACACCACCCTGGATTAGTACTACAGTTGTAGATCATCCGGGAAGGACCCGCGCCGTTTGTAGTGATGATACCTGGCCTGTGCCTGATGTTGGCGACGCCATCTTGACCACGAAAGTACTTTCTCGGCTGGCGCAAGCCTTTCC
>JACCZN010000026.1 GCA_013695915.1 Rubrobacter sp. | reverse complement strand
CGAGCATCCGGTTCATCTCGCTCCGGGCGTCCATGAACCCGCGGAAGGGACTCAGCATATCTCCACCTCCTTGTGAGATTCTCGTCTCACTCGACTGTCGACCTTTCCTATTTCGCCATTACTATTACCCGTTTCTCTTGAAGAAAAAACCTCCAAACAAGGAATTTTTTGAAAAATCCTCCGGCTAACAAACACTGCGCGGTCATGCATGTGTTCCTGGATCGGACCGTCTCCCCCAGGAGCGGCCGGGACGCGGAGATCTAGCCCTGCTTTGGCACCCAGTTGCCGCTGTCTTCGTCTTTTTCGTACTTCTGCTCGACGGCGCTCCAGGCTACCCGGTGGGCGCGGCCCTCCTCGCCGTACTGCTCCACGGCGGAGTTGAACACCTCCTTGTAGGTCTCCTGGGCAGGTTGTTATTCACGCTCCGGGTAGCTCGCCTGATTGTGCATTAGGGCATCGTCCACCTCCAGGTGAGGATTAGCCGTACAAGCGTCTCGTGCCCGCTCTACCCCGCTCGTACTCGTTCGTAGCGCTCGACCGTGACGTAGAGAGCTGGAGCTATACCCGGTGGCCCTTTCGGCCTTCGATTGCGGTCTCCACCCCACGCCGGATGCGCTCGCTTCCGGGTAGATCTCCGGAGAGACGGACGAGATCCTCGAAATCCTCGCGCACTTTGCCGCGCAGCGGGGTCTGCAGGAGAGGAGATCCTACCTCCTCCACGGTCCGGAGCACCAGGTTCGCGGCGTCTCTGGGGTCCGTGATCTCCTGCGGGGCGAGACGGGCCACGGCGAGCGCCCGTTCCCACAGGGAGTGACGGCGTTCCGGGACGGTATTAGCCCGCAGGGCACGGTCCACGATCTCGAGGAAGCGGTCGAGCACGGCGACCTGTCCGCTGGTGAAGGCGGAGCGCCGGATCTGGTCCAGCCCGAGACCTACCACATCGTCGAAGCTGTAGCGATCGACCCGGACCGTCACCCGCCGGTCCGCGGCCTCGTACTCGTAGAGCCGACGCGGGAGCCGCTTCTCTCCAAGGTAGACCAGTATAGCCTCTATGCGGTCCATCGCCTGCATCGCGGAGGTAGGGTCGTTGACACCCGGCGAGAGGCCCAGCAAGGCTATATCCGAGAGCTGGCGGAGCCCGAAGGCGAAGTCCTGCTGGAAGGAGCGCTCCTTGCCCAGGATCAGGCTCCCGCGGACCTTTTCTTCTACCCTATCGTCCGGCTCGGAGCCGTCTCCGGTCCAGAGCCTCGCTATCGGCATCCCCGCGGAGACGAAGAAGCCCGGGCCGAAGGGTATATCCACGAACGCCGCACCGTCCTCGGAGCCGGAGCGACCCGTAGAGCCGCCGAGCGCGTCGGCTATGGTGCCAATCTCCAGATACTGGACGTAGCCGCTCTGCCGGGAGAGCAGCACGACAGGCTCTCCCGGGGGAAAAGGGGGATCGTCTCCGGCTTCCTCGCCGTTTCCGAGCTCTCCGGGGTTATCCAGACTCTCGAGAGTCTCTATGGCGCGCAGCGAGTCCCGGTGGGCGCTCTGGACGACGGTGGAGGACTGTATAAGGTCCGCGATGTGGTGGATAAAGTAGATGAGGAGGCCCACGCAGACGAGGGCCAGCAACACGGCGATCGTCAGCGAGATCACCGGCACGAACGACTCCGTTGCGCCGGTGGGGGTGCGGATTATCCTCAGCGCCAGCAAGGAGTAGGCGAACGTACCCACGAAAGTCCCGAGCACCACCTGCACCCCGCGATCAGCCAGGAAGCTCTGCATGACCCGGGGCGTGTACTGCGCGGAGGCAAGTTGCAGGACGACGATCGCCAGCGAGAACGAAGTGGCCGTCACCGTTATTATGGCGCCAGAGATGGAGCTTAGCACGGAGCGCGCGGCGTCCGCGCCACCGGAGAAGACCAGGGGCAGCCCGGACACGCTGGCTACGAACACCTGATCCAGGTACTGGGTCAGACCAAACAGCAGGAAGCTCGCGGCCGTCAACAGAGCCGGGACGAACCAGAAGCTGGAGTTCAGCCGCCCCCACAAAAAACGCAAACGCCTACCCGACAAACTCCCTGCCCACCTAGATCACACGTGCTCTACAATCATCGGTCTCTACCCCGCAGGGACCGGGATCAATCTACGAGCCGCTACTCCTCCGCCGGGAAATGGTCCCAGCCGGAGAGCGGGGACCGGACCTCGCCGCCCCGCAGGAACTCGACCTCTCTGTGGGCCGTGATCTCTCCCACCACGCTAACCGGCACTTCGCAGGCTCCGGTCATCTGCCGCAGCACGCCCTCCGGGGCCGCGAGAAGCAGCTCGTAGTCCTCACCGCCGGTAGCCGCAAGGACTTCGGGCTCGCGTCCCTCGGACCCTGCGAAAAACCGCGTATCCTCGGCGACCGGCAGGCGGTCGAGCTCGATGCGGCACCCGACGCCGCTGCTCTCGCAAAGGTGCCGCACGTCCGAAGCGAGCCCGTCGGAGAGGTCTATCATCGCCCGCACACCGGCCGCCGCCGCGGCCCGACCCGCCTCCACGCGGGGTTCGGGACGCAGGTGCCGCCGGACTAGCCGCTCTGCTTCCCCTCTGCGCCCGGCCTCCAGCGCGAGAAAGCCAGCCGCCGAGGCCCCGAGCTCCCCGGTGACCGCCAGGAGGTCACCGGGCCTCGCCCCAGACCGCAGTACCGGTTGCATACCGGGGGTTAGCCCTCCGAGGATGGACGCGTCCACGGTGAGCGCGTCCGCCCGCGTGGTGTCGCCCCCGAGCGGATATACCCCGAGCTCCCGACAGGCCTCCAGAGCCCCCTCCATGCACCGGAGGGTCGTCTCTGGGTCCGGCGCGCCGCCGGAGAGGAGCACGAACCGCGGCGTACCACCCATCGCGGCCACGTCCGAGACGTTCACCGCGACGGCCTTGTATCCGACCTCCTCCGGCGTGGCCCACGCCCCGAAGTGGTAGCCGGAGATGAGCATGTCGGAGGCGGCCAGCCACGGCTCCCCGCCGAGCCGGACCACGGCGCAGTCGTCCCCGACCGGGACCAATACCTCCGGGGGCTGGTCGGGGAGGATACCGGAGATCCTGCGTATCACGTCGAACTCGTTCACGGCCCATGGCCTGCCCGGCGGAGCGCGTCCACGGCCCTCCAGAGCGCGTCCAGCTCCCCCCGCGTGTACCAGGAGGGGGAAGACCGCCACTCCTCCCGGGTGGCCCAGAGGTAGGCGTCGTGGGCGGTTTGTTCGAGATGGACCTCGCCGCCGGGGTGGACGGCGAGGAAGCCTACGCCCGCGTAGAGCTCGGGGTCGCCGGGTCCCTTCCAGGGCTCGATCCTGGCCCACCAGGGTCTCCCGGGCTCGGCGGCGAGGCCCGTCTCCTCCAGGGTCTCGCGGCGGGCGGCGGCGAGGAAGTCCTCACCGGGCTCCAGCAGGCCGCCGGGGTTCTCCCAGAGCCCCGCGGGAGGCTTGCGCCGCCGGAGGAGCAGGGCCCGCGGCTCCGCGCCCCGGAGGTCCACCAGCACGGTACCGGCCCCGAGGTTCGCGAGCACCGGCCCCTCGCCGGCGGCCTCCGGCAGGGGCGGCTCCGGTGGCGGCTCTTCGGGCAGGGCGCGCAGGAGCCCCGGGACCCGCCGGATGTCCCCGGGGCTCCACCAGCTCGGGAGGGCGAGCCACTCCCCGATGGTCACCCACCGGTACTCCAGGTGCTCCCCGGAGAGCCGCACCTCCTCTCCCCGCGGGCGCCCGAGGTAGGTGACGCTCGCCAGCGCCTCGCGGGGCTCCGGGCCGGGCCGCTCACCGACCCAGGTGGCGAGCACGGCCTCCGGCGGAACCAGGAGCCCCGTCTCCTCGTGGACCTCCCGGACCGCCCCGGCCTCGAAGCTCTCCCCGGGCGCGAGGCGTCCGGCGGGCGGGTCCCAGGTGCCCGTGGGGCGCAGGACGAGCAGGACGCGGCCATCCTCCCGGACGGGCAGGGTACCGGCGACAGGAGAGGCCCGGACCGTCACCGGGAGGCGGGTAGATATGAGCGGAGGTCCCGGGCCGCCGCCTCCGGGTCTTCGGCGTCGAGGACGGCCCGGACCACGGCGAAGCCCCGGACGCCCGTGGCGGCGACCTCCGCCGCGGTATCGAGCGTCACGCCGCCGATGGCGAAGACGGGGACGGGCAGGCCCTCCCCGGAGAGCCGGCGCAGGAGGTGCAGGCCTCCCACGTCGCCTCCGGGCTTGGTGGGGGTGGCGTAGACGGCCCCGGCGCCGAGGTAGTCCGCGCCGTCCCGGACGGCCTCGCGGGCCTCCTCCACGGTGCCCGCCGACCGGCCGACTATCGTCTCGGGCCCGAGCAGCCTGCGGACCTCCCCCGTGCTCATGTCCTCCTGACCGAGGTGGATGCCGGCGGCCCCCGAGAGCCGGGCGAGCTCCGGGTCGTCGTTCACGGTGAAGAGCGCGCCGCGTCGGGCGCAGACCTCGCCGAGCTCCTCGGCCAGGGCGAGGAGCTCCACCGCCAGACGCCCCTTCTCCCGGAGCTGCACGATGTCCACCCCGCCGCGGACGGCGGCGGCGACCCGTTCGGCGAGGTCCGGCCGGGGGTCGGTGACCAGGAGCAGGCGGGCGTCGCGCAGCCGGTCTACCGGGTCCACGACGTTCACGAGCCCTCGGGAACGACGCGCCGGGGCAGCCAGACGACCACGTCGAGGCGGCGGGCGAAGTGGAGGACGGGCTCGGTCTCCGGCTGTCGGAGGCCTATCTGCCCGGTCATCTGGAGGTCCTCGACCTCGGCCTCCGCGGGCTGGAGGCTCCAGGGTCCGTGGTGGATCTCGCCTCGCCGCACCCGGCCTCTCCGGTCCGCGGTGTACATACAGTAGCGTTCCGTGAGGAAGTGCTCCAGCGGCCCCGTCTGCGGGGTCTCTCCGGCGGGTCCGTAGGTGCCGGTGAAACGGGCCTCCGGGGCGCCGCGGTGGGTCCGGACGCTCCGGTAGCGGACCCTCTCGCCGGAGGGCTCGCAGGACATCCGGGCGTCGAAGTACGGGAGGCCGTAGAGGGCGCGGGCGAGGCGGACGGCGACGGGGTTGTGGGCGTCGAGGCTGAAGAACCAGATGCCGGGCCTGCCTCCGGCGGAGACGTAGGTGCGGAGGTTCAGCTCCGGGAAGTCCGAGAGCCGGGGCACGCCCGGCAGGGGGCGGGGCCTGACGCCGCTCATCCGGAAGGGCACGACGCCGAGCCAGGCATGGCCGTCGAAGGTGTCCAGCCCGAGCGCGGGCGGGATGAGCGGCCGGAGCCTCTCCGCCGGTACGGGCCAGTGCGCGAAGAGCAGATCGTGCCACCGCATGGAGAGCGCCCACGGCCCGCCGGGCAGCGGGTAGGGCCGGTGGTCCGTGCGTCTCAGGCTCTCCTTCGGTGAGGGCTCGGCGGTCATCTCTGCGGCCATGCTAACACCCCGGCTTCATACGGAATCCGGTTGACTACTTCGCGGCTTTTGTAGTTCGGGAGTCGGGAGGTCGGGAGTCGTATTTGTCTTTTCCGACTCCCGACTCCCGAAGCGAGCGGAGCGACGCGCCTCTCGACTCCCGGGCCCACCAGAGATGGCATCATTTACCCGGATTCCGTATCAACCCAGGCTGCCCG